>CANGHM010000068.1 GCA_947453775.1 Rickettsiales bacterium
CTGAAGATATTGCTCAAGAAAAAAAATCTTTCCTAGGCAAAAGACTCTTTGAAGAAACTGAAGATCACAACCAAAACAAAATGGATTATCACGCGCATAAAAAAGTTTGTGTCGGTGAGCAAACCGACGATCTAGCAAGTAATTTTGTTGAATAAAGTTATTAAATTACTATAGTCAATTAAGAGCTGAAGATGCATTATGCTTTAGGGGCTTGGTGATCGTGTATAATCTTATGCAAAATGCTGCCGTACTTAAGATATTGCAGCTCTTCGTCTGTAAACACTTGCAGCTGGAGGTTTATAGATTTTTGGCCATTAATAATGCACTTCACTACACATTCTACTGTGCATTTAGGGCTAAGAGTTTCAAAGAGAATATCGATCACCTCTTCGCCCTTAAGGTTTAAATCCTTGCGAGAGTTGCCGGGTAAAAAGCACAGCGGCAAGACCCCCATACCCACTAAGTTGGAGCGGTGAATGCGCTCAAAACTTTCAGCTATCACCGCCCGAATACCCAAAAGACTAACTCCCTTTGCCGCCCAATCCCTGGAAGAGCCTGTGCCATATTCTTTTCCTGCAAATATCACCAGTGGCACACCTTGAGCTTTAAATTCCATCGCAGCATCGTAAATTTTCTTGTGCGCACCGTCTGGCGAGATAGCAAGGGCGCCTTTTTCAGGGGGCAAGGCTTGGCATAGCTCATTTTTAAGCCTAATATTGGCAAAAGTTCCACGCATCATAACTTCGTGATTACCTCTGCGCCCGCCGTAAGAGTTAAAATCTTTTTGCTCTACACCTTGCGAGAGTAAATAGCTGCCCGCAGGACTGTCTTGGGCAATATTACCAGCTGGAGAGATGTGATCAGTGGTAATTGAGTCGCCAAATGATGCAAGAATTCTAGCATTTATAATTTGTTTTTTTTGGCCGCCTAGGTCGGTAAAATATGGCGGGCTTTGGATATACGAATTGTTAGTCCAATTATATGTTTGGCTTTTTTCAAACTCTATATTTTGCCACTGCTTTGACCCTTGAAATATATCGGCATATTTTTGAGCAAAAAATTCACCACTCACAAACTGCTCGATATATTGATTAATTTGATCTTTCGTTGGCCAAATATCATCCAGATACACCTCTACTCCATCTGCATTTTTGCATAATGGTTGGCTTTGGATGTCGATATTTACCGTGCCCGCAATCGCATAAGCCATTACTAGCATCGGCGAGGCTAGATAATTGGCTTTAACAAGAGGGTGAATGCGTCCTTCAAAATTTCTATTACCTGAAAGCACTGCTGCAACTTGCAAATTATTTTGCGTTATTAGATTTTCCAGATCAGGCTCTAATGCCCCAGAATTACCTATGCAAGTAGTGCAACCATAGCCCACAATATTAAAGCCCAGCTGATCAAGATACTTAGTTAAGCCAGCAGCTTTTAAATAGTAAGATACAACTTGCGAACCAGGAGCAAAGGAAGTTTTCACCCACTTGGCTGAAGATGCTTTTAGTTGGCATATTTTTTTTGCCATCAAGCCTGCCCCAATCATAGCATAAGGATTAGAGGTATTGGTGCAACTAGTAATTGCTGCTATCACCACACTGCCATGACCCAAAGCCATGCCACTTGAGTTGGTATTGACTGAGAAAGTTTGCAAAAAGTTATCTTTTACTTGATTTAAATCCATTCGATCTTGCGGTCTTTTAGGTCCACTAACACTTGATCGCACGCTAGCTAAATCAAAACTAATATTTTGTGAATATACAGCGCTATGATTAGGCTCATGCCATAAGCCTTGCAGTTTTGCATAAAACTCGATCAGCTCGATTTGCTCAAAAGATCTATTGGTAAGTGTTAAATACTTGATTGTTTCCTCATCGATGGGGAAAAACCCGCAAGTTGCACCATATTCTGGAGCCATGTTGGCAATCGTTGCTCTATCTGCTAAAGATAAGGAGCGCATTGCGGGGCCATAAAATTCAACAAATTTGCCAACCACATTTTGCGCACGTAGCATTTGCGTTAAACTTAAAACTAAGTCTGTAGCATTTGCCCTATCCTCTAAAGACCCCTCCAATCTTACCCCAACTACTTGGGGAATAATCATGCGCATAGGTTGGCCCAGCATCGCTGCTTCAGCCTCTATACCGCCAACCCCCCAGCCCAGCACCCCCAAAGCATTAACCATAGTGGTGTGACTGTCGGTACCAAGCAGAGTTTCAAAATATACTAAATCGCCCTTTGCGCAGACTACTTGGGCTAAATATTCTATATTAACCTGATGGCAAATACCCTTGCCAGGGGGAACTAGTCGAAAATTATCAAACGCACTTGCCCCCCAGCGTAAAAATTTATATCGCTCGTAATTGTTTTGCATCTCTAGCTCTATATTTTGCTGCGCAGCTGCGCTAGTGGCATAATTTACCACTTGCAAAGAATGGTCAATAACCAAATCCACCGGTATTAATGGGTTAATGCTAGCTGGGTCACACCCCAATCTCTTTATTTGGTCGCGCATTGCTGCTAAATCTACTATCGCAGGCACACCGGTAAAATCTTGCATCAATACTCTGGCGACCATAAAATTAACCTCATGCAGCGTTACTCCTTTTGCCTTGATCCAATCGGCAAAACCAGCTAATAAGCTTGCCTCGCTTAGATTGCCGCTTGCTAGGCGCAAGGTGTTTTCAAGTAATACTCTTAAGGTAAATGGTAATTTTTTATGCTCAAAATTGGCTTTAGCAATATCAAAAAATTTATATTGCCGATCTTTGAGAGTAAATGAATTCAATGCTGTCGAGGTATTTTTAGTACTCATGGGAATATATGCATAACATATTTAATTATTTTTTAGTATATTAGAGATACTATATAAGATGATTAATATCGCAAAAGTTAATTTAAAGTTTGTATGCTAAGTTGCCAAAACCCCACTAATCAGAATTTAACTTGCCAGAACCTTACCATCTTCAGCCCTGAGTGTTGCCCTGAGACAGACCAGCCTTTGCTTAAAGATATATCGTTCAGCGCCATGCCAGGAGCGATGCTCTATATTGTTGGCCCAAATGGCTCGGGCAAAACATCGTTGCTTAAAACTTTAGCTGGTTTGCGTCGTAATTATCAAGGCAGCATCATCTTGCCTGAAAGTAAAAATAACGCTAAAGTATATAATTATATTGGTCATCAAAATGCAATTAAAAAAGATCTAACCGTGGCAGATAACCTTAATTACTGGGCCAGTGCAACTGATGGTCAAAATGCCTTGCTAGCGGTCACTAGATATTTGCAACTAGAGCCCTTGCTAGAGAAAAAATGCTCAACCCTTTCCCAAGGTATGCAAAAAAAACTCTCGCTGAGTAGGCTAATGCTTAGTCAAGCGCCTTTGTGGTTATTAGACGAGGTTGATACTAACTTAGATGCTCAAAACCTGGCAATATTAAACAACTTAATTAAAGCCAAACTCTCCTGCGCCGGGATAGTGCTAATGAGTACTCATAACTCAAAGCTTGCCCCAAAGTGTCAAAAACTTAATCTTGAAGATTTTTATTAACATGAACAAATTCCTTGCTTTACTAAAATACGAATGCGAAAAACTTTATCACGAGCAGCAGCTGCCTAAAAATCTATTTTGGAGCATGCTAATAAGCTCTATTTGTTTACCCATGATCACAGAAGCCAACCAGGTTAACCTCCTTGGGCCTAATTTTATCTTAATGTACTTGCCGTGCGCAATTTTAGCTACCTCAAATCATTTACTTAAAGACGATTTGGAAGACGGAAGTCTAGATTTCACCTTGCTTCATCACAGCGCTACAGATATAGTCTTAACAAAACTTATAGGCGTTAGTTTGCTTTGTATTGGCAGTATTTTATGCTGCGCGCCATTTTTTTGCATCTTTTTCGACCTTTCTATTACCAGCGCATTCAGACTCATATCTTGCGCAAGTATAATTAGCATCTACACCACCAGCATTTGTATTTTTATTTCTTGCGTAAGTATAGCAATTGACGCTAATAAACCAATTCTCTCAAGCCTGCTAATACCCTTGCTAATCCCTGAGATAATAGTTTGCGGCATGTTTATGCAAACAACAAACTACAGCTTTATGGAAATTTCTTTTGGCCTGCTCGTTATTTGCACCACCGTGATGGCTTTTTTCGCCAGCACTCTTCTGGCGCACATCGAAATATGATCTCACTCGGCCTCAGCAGCTGGTTTATGTAC
>CANGHM010000069.1 GCA_947453775.1 Rickettsiales bacterium
AGCTTGAGAACGCTTAATATGCCCGGACGCAGTAACACGGAATCTCTTTTTTACACTTGAGTGCGTTTTTAATTTTGACATATGAAACCTAATTTGCTCATTTTATTTTGTTGAAACTATTAAATAGCTCCATAGCTTGTGTTTTTGGTGCGAATTCATTAATATCATGAAATATAGCAAATTTTATCGATTTAAGCAAGACCCTTTTGTGTTAAAAAATAATATAGTCACCAATAAGCATATATTTGCTAATTGGAAAATGAATTTTACCTTAACTCAGGCAGTAGAATTTTGTCAACTTTTGACTGAGCAAGATCAAGAAATTTTGGATAAAATAGTCCTTGCCCCGCCCTCAATATACCTTGGTTTAATACATAAACTTTTTGCTCAAATTCAGCTATCTAGCCAAGATGTAAGCCGGCACGATCAAGATTATGGCGCATTAACTGGTGAATGCAGCGCAAAGATACTCAAAGATGCTGGCGCAAGCTACGCAATTATTGGCCATTACGAGAGGCGTAAATATTGTCTTGAAGGAGATGATTTAATTTTTGCCAAAGCTTTGAGCTGCACCAAGCAAGGAATAAAACCAATTATTTGCTTTGGCGAGGAAAATATGAGCGATAATGTACTAACTGCGTTACAAAATTTAATTAACAAACTACCCCACGAGCAAAATGCTATTTATGCTTACGAGCCATATTGGGCAATTGGCAACAAAGATTTAGATCCCCAAATATTGACCCAAAAGGTGGTAGACAACATCTTGCAAATAAAATCTTACGCAAAGCAAAAAAATCTTGCTATAAATTTAATCTACGGAGGTTCTGTTAATAGCCAAAATATAGTACAATTGAACAATATACCTGGCTTGGTAGGGTTTTTGGTGGGCGGTGCCTCTTTAAATCTTGTTGAGCTATTAAAAATAGTAAAAAGCATATGATGAATATTTTATTAGTTGTGCACCTTGTGGTATGTTTACTGCTGGTAGTAAGCATATTGTTGCAAAAAACCTCATCTGACAGCATAGCCAATTTGGCTGGAAACAGTAGCGGGGTTATTAGCGCTCAAGGAGCGGCAAATTTCCTAACTAAAACCACAACTGTTCTGGCGACTATTTTTATGCTAAATGCCATTTTAATGGGCAACTTATCTACTCGCAAATCTCCTCAAGCAATCGAAATAGAAAAAAATATAATGGAGCAAAAGGCACAAGAATCTAAAGCGAAAGAGTTGCCAATTGCAAAATAAATAAATATGGAAAATAAAAATATAAAGGTTGGCAACTTAAATATAGCCAATAACTTACCTTTTGTCTTAATAGCTGGTCCTTGCCAGGTAGAGAGCTTGGACCACAGCATGCTCATGGCACAAAAGCTACTTAGCATTGCAAACAAACTAGGCATTGATTTGATTTACAAATCTTCTTTCGATAAAGCTAACCGCAGCTCATCTCTTTCAAAAAGAGGCATTGGTATGGATGAATCTTTAAAGATTTTTCAAAAAATCAAGCAAGAATTCAATCTACCAATAATTACCGATGTTCACAACGAAGACCAATGCAAACCTGTTGCAGAGGTGGTCGATATACTTCAGATACCAGCGTTTTTATGCCGACAAAACGATTTACTTAAAGCCGCAAGCCTAACTGGCAAAGTGGTAAATGTGAAAAAAGGACAATTTTTAGCCCCATGGGATGCAGCAAATATCGTTAAAAATCTTGAATCATTTAACGCTTTTGGCATTATGCTAACTGAGCGAGGCACAAGCTTTGGCTATAACAACCTGGTTTCAGACATGCGATCTTTAGCAATTATGAGCCAAACTGGATATCCCGTAATTTTTGATGCAACCCATTCCGTTCAGCGCCCAGGGGGTCTTGGGCAAAGTAGCGGTGGGGATCGACAGTTTGTTGAGCTATTAAGTAGATGCGCTGTTGCGGCCGGAATAGCTGGTTTGTTTTTAGAGACTCACCAAGATCCAGACAACGCCCCAAGTGACGGCCCATGCATGCTACACTTAGACTCCTTAGAAGCATTACTAGCTAAGCTAAAACGACTAGACCAGATAATAAAACAAGCATGATCAATAAAATCATCACCATCTCTTCAGCCAAAGGTGGAGTGGGCAAATCCACCATCAGCGCTTGGCTGGCTAAGCATTTATCAGAACAAGGAAAAGCAGTGGGCCTGCTTGATGCCGACATATACGGCCCATCGATTCCCACTATTTTGCAAATTGCAAACAATACCATTCATCAGTTTGAAAACCTTGAGCCCAAAATTCATGAAGGTAAAATTTTACCTCTTGAAGTTATGGGCATTAAAGTTATGTCGATAGCGTTTTTGGCCAATAATGCCGGTGCTTTTGCCTGGCGCGGACCAATGCTGGCAAAAGCCATATCCCAGATGTTTGAATCTGTCGCGTGGGGCAAACTAGACTACCTAATCGTCGACACCCCCCCTGGCACTGGCGATGTACACTTAAGCATATTTGCAAAATATAAAATTGATGGGGCGATTATCGTTACCATCCCTTCAAACATATCCAAAATTGATGTGCAAAGATGCATAGATTTGCACCGTAAATTTAACATCAACATTTATGGCATCGTAGAAAACATGAGCTACTACGAAACAAATGGTGATAGATTCCATCCCTTTGGTCAGGGAGCAGGGCAGAGTTTAAGCAAAGAGTTTAATTTAAAACTAATTGATCAGCTACCCTTAATCGATAATCTATCTAACATTTCTTTTGCTGATTTGGACAAGGCTTTGTCAATTAATCTTACTGATATTGGATTATAAAACCATGGCAATACTAGAAGAAGGAGTTTGCAAAATTAAATATATTAATACCAAAGGCTTGGGAGTTGGCTCCTCCGAGCAAGGGGGCGTGGAAGTGCCTTGCGTTATGGAAGATGAGCTAATTAGCTTTACACGCCATAAATATCGCAACCGCTCAAATTGTGTATTGACAGAAGTTCTAGAGCCAAACCCACAAAGGCAAGATCCCGCCTGCCCCTACTTTACCCGCTGCGGAGGATGCCGCTTGCAACATCTTAAAGATCAGCAATATCGCCAACTCAAAGCAAATATGATTAAGCTAGAGCTAGAAAAAGCTGCCATTCAATGCACAGTCCACGAAGCGATCTTTGTGGAAAAATCTAGCCGGCGCCGAGCAAACTTTGAAGCGATAAAACGCGATGAAAAACTATATATGGGCTTTCACCGCTTTCACTCAAATCAGATTGTCGACATTGATGTTTGTCCGGCATTATTACCAGAATTATCTAGCATTATTCCTGCTTTAAAAGAGCTATTAGGCAAACTACTTGTACATAAACAAAAAGCTCAAATTTTTCTGACCAAAGCAGCAAATGGTATCGATATTACCTTTGAGATTTATAAACAAGGGCGCCTAAACGAGGAGCAAAAACAATTGCTAAAAGAATTTGCAATCAACAACGAGCTTATTAAGGTGGTCTTTAGGGCTAGAAAATTTTTAGAAGTAATACATCTGGCGCAAGAGCCATACGTGTTATTCGACGGTGTAAAAGTGCAAATCGACGCCCATTGCTTTTTGCAAGCTAGCGCTTCTTCAGATCAGATATTGCAAGATTTAGTGATTGGCGCATTGTCATTAGACCCAGAAAAAACAAAAAATCAAAAAGCTGTTGATTTATTCTGCGGCAGAGGCACATACACCCTACCCCTTAGCCGATACTGCGACGTTGAAGGGGTAGAAGTTGAGCCTAAATCGATTGCAGCGCTCAAAGAAGCTTGCCAACTATCGGGCCGCCAATTAGGCTTAATAGTGCGCGATTTATTTACCAACCCACTTAAAACGGCAGATTTAAATAAATACGATTTTGCAGTAATCAACCCGCCCAGAGCTGGGGCCGAAGAGCAAATTCACCAGCTTGCATATAGCAACATCAACACGATTGTCTATATTTCGTGCAACCCTGAAACTTTTATTCGCGATGCAAAAATTTTACTAAATGGCAGGTATGCGCTGGCCGAAGTAACCCCTTTTGATCAATTCTATTGGAGCGGCCACTTGGAGGTGGTTGGAAAATTTATATTACGCTAAGGCGCCAGATTTAAACCCAATAGAAAAATTCTGGGCCAATATGAAGAGATGGATTAAAGATCAAATCAACAATTTTG
>CANGHM010000070.1 GCA_947453775.1 Rickettsiales bacterium
CCGATGCCTATATTGGAGTTATGATAGATGATCTAATAACTATGGGAGTTACTGAGCCTTATAGAATGTTTACCTCACGCTCTGAGTATAGGTTATCTATCAGGTCAGATAATGCCGACACTCGCTTAACTAAGAAAGGTTTTGATTGTGGGGTAGTTGGTAGGGAGCGCTATATAACTTTTAGCAATAAGGTTTTAGCTCTTGCTAGCGCTAAGCAAACGCTTGATCAAAATGCTATTACTACAAGCGCTCTTGCTAAATTGGGCTTTAAGGTATCGCAAGACGGTAGTAGAAAAACTGCTTTTGAGCTTTTGGGTTTGCCTAATTTTAATCAAGATGATATTAAGAATATTTTTCCAGATGTTTGTGCTATAAATAATTGGGCACTGGAATTAATTGCTATAGATGCAAAATATTATAATTATTTATCTAAGCAACAAGAAGATATATTGCTGTTTAAAAAAGAGCTTGAAGAGCTAATCCCTCAAGATATAAACTACGAGGAGATAGCTACTCTTTCGATTGAAATTAAACAGAAGCTGAAAAAATTCAAACCACTTAATATTGCTGCAGCAAAATCAATAGAAGGTGTTACTCCGGCTGCACTTTTATCGCTTATAATACATATTAAAACTAAAAAGAAAAACTGATGCATTCAGATTTATTCAAAACTTTTGCTGAGATGAATGTTCCACGTGAAACATTTTTAAAGTTGCAAGCGTACGTAGATTTAATTATTAAGTGGAATAAATCAATAAATTTGGTCTCACCGCATGATATTGAAAATATTTGGCACAAGCATATTTTACTTTCTGCTGAATTGATAAATCATATCAAAAATAAAAATATTCATATTGTGGATCTTGGTTCTGGTTCTGGATTTCCTGGAATAGTGCTTTCAATACTTGGTGTAAAAAAAATGACTTTGATTGAAGCAAACAGCAAGAAAGCATCTTTTCTTTTACAAGCTAGCAGAATAAGCGATCATCAGGTTAATATAATCAACGATAGAATTGAAGCTCAAAAATTAGATTGCGATATAATCACTTCACGAGCATTAGCTAAGATCGATAAAATTATTTCTTTAAGCACAAATATCAATTTTTCTGATAAAATATTATTATTGAAAGGCCCCAAAGCCCAAGAAGAAATAGATAGTGTGAAAAATTTAAATTTCCAAATTATAGAAAGCAGATATAATGCAAATAGTACTATAGTTGCAATCCACAAATCGTAAAATAAATTCAATGGATCATAAAGTATTATCGATAGTTAATCAAAAAGGTGGTGTAGGTAAAACAACAACAGCAGTCAATTTAGCTACTGCACTTAGCGTGGTGGATAAAAAAGTTTTGCTAATTGATTTGGATCCTCAAGGCAATGCAAGTAGCAGCCTTGGTTTTGATCAATCCAAACGCACTAAAACAATTTATGATGTAGTAGCTGATCTTACGCCTATTAAAAATGCAATTTTAAAAACCAATTATACTTTGCTGGATTTGATAAGTTCGGATGTTAACCTACTTGCTGCTGAAATTGAGTTAGTACCTTTAAGAGATAGGGAGTATATACTAAAAAATAAGCTTGAAAAAATCAGAAAAAATTACGACTATATTATTATCGACTGCCCACCAGCTTTAGGTTTGCTATCGATGAATGCACTTGTAGCATCGCAAGAAGTGATAATTCCAATACAATGCGAATTCTTAGCTTTAGAGGGTTTAAGCTATCTTTTGCAAACCATAGAAATAGTAAAAAATAGATTTAATAGCAATTTAAAAATTCTAGGGGTTTTATTAACAATGTACGACAAGCGTAATAGACTGACAGACAGCGTGGCTGAAGATGTGCGCAGTTGTTTAGGAGATTTGGTATTTAAAACATACATTCCACGCAATATTAAACTTTCTGAAGCACCATCGTATGGTAAGCCCGCAATAATATACGACCATAAATGCTCAGGCTCTATAGCATATATGCATTTAGTAAAGGAGATTTTAGAAGATAAATCGTAAGATAAAAGTTTTGCACAAACAAGGTAAACTATGACAAATAAAAAAGGTTTAGGGAAGGGGCTAGCTGCCTTAATGGGTGAAGCAAGGTCGCATTATGCTACTAATACTGCAATTAATGAAGGTGATTTTGCTTATATTAAAATTTCTGATATCGCGCCCAATGAGCTTCAGCCAAGAAAAATTATGGATGAAGATGCCTTAAATGAGCTAGCAAATTCGATAAATGAAAATGGAGTGTTGCAACCTATTTTGCTGCAAAAATTACCAGATAACAAATATCGTATCATTGCTGGCGAGAGGCGTTGGAGGGCATCGAAAATTATCGGTTTAGATAAAATTCCAGCCCTAATAAAAAATTATTCAGAAGCCGAAGAGTTTGAAGTGGCATTAATTGAAAATATTCAGCGACAAGACTTAAATGCTATGGAAGAGGCTATTGGTTACTTAAGGCTTATTAAAGATTTTGATTATACACAAGAGCAAATCGCTAAAGTAATAGGCAAAAGTCGCAGCCATATAGCCAACGTGCTAAGATTAAATTCTTTACCTCCCGCTATACAAGAAAAGATATCTAGCAATACTTTAAGCGTTGGTCATGCCAAAGTATTAGTTGGATTGCCAGATTGTGAAAAAATTGCTGATCTGATAGTTAAAAAAGCTTTGAATGTACGCCAAACAGAAAATTATGTTAAAAGCTATAATAAAGAAGGTCTTGATGCAGATAATTTTGATAAAGAAGAGAAAGCAACCACTCGTAAAAATAAAAAAGCAAACAGCGATCCTGAGCTTGCAAAGCTAGAGAAGCAAATATCGGAGAAATTATCGGCAAAAGTTTTTATTGAATTTACTGAATTTGGTGGTAAAATAACCGTAGAATTCGAAGGATTAGATCAATTAGATAGTATATTAAGTAGTATAAAATAAGGTATGGAGTTTTTTTTAGATAGCGCCCAAATTGATCAAATTAAAAGGTTTATGCCTTATGGAATTGTAGATGGAATTACTACTAACCCTAGCATACTTGCCAAATCAAGCAATTTAAACAATCAATCTTTTGAGCAAATAGTATGCCAGTTATCGCAAAATGTTTCGGGCTTAATTAGTTTAGAAGTTACAGCAGATAATTATAATGATATGCTTATTCAAGGGAATAAAATTCTGAGCATGGCAAAAAATATAATGCTAAAATTACCAATCAATTGGGATGGTGTAGCTGCTTGCAAATATTTTTCTGCTCAAGGACATAAAGTGAATATGACGTTATGTTTTTCAGTGACCCAAGGTTTACTTGCTGCAAAAGCCGGTGCTTACTGCGTCTCGCCATTTATTGGCAGATTGGATGATATTGGTCATGATGGTTTGGGATTTTTAGCTGAGCTAAAAAAAGTATTTGGCAACTATCCTGCGCTAAAAACCAAAATTTTAGCAGCTTCTATTAGAAATATATCGCACGTATATAGTGCTGCAAAAATAGGGGTCGATATAGTTACAATGCCCCCTGAGGTGATGGAAAAATTAATCAATAATCCACTTACTGACGCAGGCATTAAGCAGTTTGAAAATGACTGGCAAAAATCTAATCTAAGCATATAAATATGAGTTCTAAAAATTTTATAGATCATTTGGATAAAATATCCCAAAGGCACACATACCTAGAAAATGAGCTTGCTAAAGTTACTATGGGAGAAGAGTTTATTAAGTTGATGAAAGAGTTTTCTGAGCTTACTCCAATAGTTGAGCAAATCAGCCAACATTCTGCCTTAAAAAAACAAATAGCAGAGCTACATGAGATGCTCCAAGAGCCTAGCATTGATGCTGATATGCAAATTATGGCAAGTGCTGAGCTTAAAGACTTAGAGCAGCAATTGCCAGAATTAGAAAAGCAAATTAAAATAGCATTGCTGCCAAAGGGCCAAGACGACGATAAAAACGCTATTCTTGAGATTCGTTCAGGAACTGGTGGCGATGAGGCTTCTTTATTTGCATCTGATTTATTTATTATTTACCAACGCTATGCAGAAAGACAAAAGTGGAAATTTGAGATATTAAATTTTCAACACACCGAAAAGGGTGGTTGTAAGGAGACAACTATTTTAATTTCTGGCAAAAACGTTTTTGCACATC
>CANGHM010000071.1 GCA_947453775.1 Rickettsiales bacterium
GGGGTCTCTTCCTCATGAAGGACAAACTCTATTACGTTATGATTGAAGAGATAATTTTTTACTGCTTTAATTGGCCACCAATGTTTCGGAATCCTATCAGACATCTTCTCAAACCACTTACCCTCAGAATTTGCAGAAATTCTAAGAGTCTCATCATACAAAGGGGGTTTATCAAGTTTCTCCAGATCTGCAGGGGTGTATATTTTAATTTTAAAATTATCTGGCGGGATAAGTCCTATGTCAATGTTTTGCACTCTGGCAAAATAGGATTCTGTCTCACTAGTTGGTATTGTTTCTAGAGCATTAATATGATTCGTGTTTGTATTATAGCATATTATATTCTTATAATTTCCTTTAAGTAGTATTTGATTAATCTGAAACCATGTTTTATAATTCATATAAGGATTATCTTTATAGAATACATCACTTTGTAGCTGGCTAGATAGTCTATATAGACTGAGCGGTTCATTAGATATATATACATCCTTATTAGGAAATATTTTTTTTAGGACGCTATCTGCGCAAAAAGAGCTATGGGCGTAGGTAAACGAAAGTATGATGGGAAGTACTATTATGCACAATTTATTTAGCATAAAAATATTATTATTTTAATAAAAATATCTATCTATTTTGAGTAGATAAATTTTATTATAAGCCAGATATATTAAAAATACTACCTGTGTCTATAAAAATATTTTCTTAATCATGCTGTAACTAATAGGCTGCATGGTTTTGAGCGATTCATCGTTTAGGGTGCTAACGGCGTTGATAGCGCAGTCGAAATTGCGCGGCAATATTTGGGCTAAAAAGTCGATATTTTTTTGCTGCACCTCTAAGGATTTTTTTGAAAACTCCATACGTAGCAGTATTTTAATCGTATCTAGATCAGGTGGGGTAATTTTGACCGCATCGATGCTATTAATCCTAGACTCTAGATCTTTTAAGGCGAATTGGGCAGGAAAGATTGAGCTAGTAAAAAGGCAATAGATTTTTGCTTCATGACAAAAATTGAACATATGCAGCAAATCTTGCTGCGACCAATTATCGTTATTTATGTCTTCTATCACAATATGACTGGCAGTATCTTGAGCCACAAGGCTTTGATGACTAAGTATGATGCTAGCTGAGGTTTTTTGGCGCCAAATATTGGCTAAATGAGTTTTCCCACAACCTTTTTGGCCATATATTAGCAAAAAAAAAGGATATAAATTATTACTCCTGTTATTTGGCCAATTGCTGATTTTGTCAAATGCCAGTTGATTGCTAGGGGTGCTGATAAAATCTTGCGCTAAATAAGAGGGCGAAGAGATAAAATTAAAGCTTTGCTGGAGCATCGGACTGCTGAGCGATTAAGATTAAAGCGTGCTCTATGGCAACTTTAGCAACGCAAGTAGCGGGTATGGCCAGCATTACTCCGATAATGCCAAAAACTTTGCCCCATGCTATTACCGCCACTATCATGATTATTGGTTTTAAGCCGATTTTTTCGCCTATAATGCGCGGTGTAATAAAATATCCTTCTAGTATTTGCCCGACAAAATAAATTAAGCAAACGTAAGTTACATGATGACCCATACCAAGGTAAAAAATCGTTACAACGCTAGTGAGAATAAAAGAGCTAAGTATGCCAACAAAAGGTATTGCCACTGATATGCCGGCAATTATGCCTAAAAATAATCCAAAATATCCCCCTAATGACAAAATTGCAATGCTATAATATATGCTCATGATTACACAAATCTTCATTTGGGCTTTTAAATAAAGCGATAAAATTTTACTACAATCGGCCAAGAAATTTAGCATTTTTGGGTTAATAAGTCGGCTTAAATTTAAGGTGCTATTTTTTAGCTCATTTAGGTCTTTGAGGACGTAAAAATTAGCAATTGGCAATAAGGCAATAAAAACTAATAAATGCAGCGTGGCAACTGTATAGGAGTATACGTCGTTGATTGTATTGAAAATGAAATGGGTAATTTGGTTAGAGCCAGATTTAATCCATTCAACGATGTTAATTGCAATTAAGCCGTCAATTTTATTAGCTTTAGCAATAAGTATTGGTATTAAGGTTTCTTGTATATAGTGTCTATATTTGGGAATTGAATACACAAAAAGCTGTGTTTGCTCATATAAATAAGGCAAGCAAGTACGCAGTAATATAAGCACTATGCCCCAAAAAATGGTAAAAACAACAGTAGTCGATAATATTTTTGAGCCTAGTTTGCTTTGTAATTGTGCCCTGAGTGAGTCCAGGGGTAGTGCAATAAAATAAGCAACAAAACCCAGCAGCAGTAGATGATGCAAGTATTTAACTGCAACAATGGCGATCAAAACAAAAATAAATGTAAAGATATTTTGTTTTTTTGCCATATTTGAATGAGTGTTTGAAAATTAAGCTGGAGTCGGGCCTGATTATAGTTAACTCCAATTACTATTGAGGCTCTATTGCAATTGCAACTGAACTTGGCCGCAGCAATCTATCCTTTAATTTATACCCTATTTGCATAACATTCACAACTGCACCTTTTTTATACTCGGCAGTTGGCACTTGCGCTATGGCGTGATGATGATTGTGATCAAAATTATCACCTATTTTAGTTTCGATAGTTTCCACATGGTGCTTTTTGAGCACATCCATAAATTGGCCAAAAATCATTTCCACGCCCTGTAGGATATTTTTTACCTCGGTATTATCAGATGTACTATGTTCTACAGCTCTATTTAGATTATCGGTAATGGCAATAAGATCTTTGGCAAAACTAGCAATTGCAAACTCAGCTGTTTCATCTATGCGTTTTTCATACCTTTTTCGCATGTTGTCTAGCTCTGCAGCGCTGCGCACGATCTTATCTTGCAGCTGTGCAATTTCTTGATCTTTTTGGCTGAGTAGCGCAAGATGGGCCTCTAGCAACTCTTCTTGATTTATTATTTGCTGATCTGCTACTCCCGGCTCAGCGCCTTGCTGCTCTTGCTGGTTGTGTTGATTATTTTTTTCGCTCATAGTAAAATTATCCCTTGTGATTTTCTCATATATTCAATATAGTTTTGATAAGGAATTTATCAAGGGCCAATATGCGTAACATGGAGAGAAAAAATAATCAAATGCGCTTAATTAGTGTAGAAAAAAATTATTTACCTAATGCGCTTGCGTCTTGTTTGATTAAAATCGGCAAAACTCACGTAATATGTAGCGCTACATTGGAAGAATACGTGCCACCGTTTTTAAAAGGCAAGGGTGCTGGGTGGTTAACGGCTGAATATTGCATGCTACCAAGCTCATCTAGCTCGCGCATTAAAAGAGAGGTTAATAGCGGTAAGCTATCTGGCAGAACTCAAGAGATTCAGCGCTTAATTAGTCGCTCTTTAAGGTCGGTGCTAGATTTACAGTTGCTTGGCGAGAGGCAAATTACCGTTGATTGCGACGTGATAAGTGCCGATGGTGGAACAAGATGCGCTGCGATCACAGGTGGGTATGTGGCTCTTGAGATGGCGATTGAAAGACTTTTAGCCCAAGGGGTATTGCGCAAAAATCCGATCTTACATAAAGTTGCTGCTATATCTTGCGGCATATTAAATAATCAGGTAATAGTTGATCTAGATTTTCCTGAAGATAGTAATGCTCAGGTGGATGCCAATTTTGTCATCAATAGCAACATGGATTTAGTTGAGGTGCAAGCTACTTCTGAAAAATCCCCCTTCAGTCAAGATCAGCTTTTTGAGATGCTTCAATGTGCAAAAGAAATAATGCCGACATTATTTAATCTGTCTAACTAATATGTTTATTACGCTTGAAGGGGGCGAGGGGGTAAGTAAAAGCACCCAAAGCAAAATGCTTTCACAGTATTTATTCGCCTGCGGGGTAGATAATATTTTAACTCGTGAGCCGGGAGGGACGCCATTTGGTGAGCAATTTCGAGATTTAGTGTTGCAAACCAAGCTTAATGCCAAAAGTGAACTTTTAGCGATGATGGCAGCTCGCAGTGAGCATATTTGTCAGGTAATTGCCCCCGCTTTGCAGCAAGGGAAGGTGGTTATTTGCGATCGTTTCATCGATTCTACAGCTTGTTATCAGACGCAAAATAATGATATCGACATTGAGATGGTCTATGATTTGCATCATCAAATGTTTGGCAATCTTTTAC
>CANGHM010000072.1 GCA_947453775.1 Rickettsiales bacterium
ACAATAAAGACTTAGCAACACCAGCAAGAGGGCCGGCACTTGCTTTTGCAATTACAATAGGAGACATAAAATATTAAAATTAAAAAAAATTATTAAAATTATTCGCAATATATAAAGCAATATTTAGCATCTTTAATAAAAAAAGTATTTATCAAAAATCACTTTGTGAGATAATCCTATATTGATAATAATTATAAATCAAGTTTTTTAAAAAAAAAAAATACCTTTTATTAAAAAAAATCTCAAGTCAAAAATATAAAATCTTAGAAAATAGTCCTTGCTTGTGTATAGCAAAATTGCTAGAATGAATTGTTATTAAAGTTTGGGGGCGTAGCTCAGCTGGTTAGAGCGTCTGCCTGTCACGCAGAAGGTCGCGGGTTCGAGCCCCGTCGCTCCCGCCACATACTTTTTTCTTCTCTACCCTCATTAAAAAGCATCTACTAACTTGAATTCTCTAATAACTCGCTTATATATAGAGTTATGGATATTATAATTTTTTTAGCATGAACATAGATAAATTAACCCAAAGCGCAAAATCTTGCCTATCTAATTCCATCTCTGCTGCAACTGCTTTAGATAATCAGCAAGTAGAGCCATTGCACCTATTAAAAAGCTTAATAAATAATGAAACGGGTGTGGTAAGTACTTTGCTTTTTAGCATGGGTTTGCAACCAAATTATCTTTTGGGTATTATCGATCAAGAAATAACTAAAATACCTAAAATTACAGGTGCAAATACTAAAGTATATTTGAGTAAAGATACTATTAAAGTAATAGAAAATGCACAAAAATTAGCAGATCAAGCGGGTGACAGTTTCCTTAGTATTGAGAAGATCTTTCAAAGCATGACTCAAGCGCCTGAGCATATTAAAGCTTTTTTATCTGTTGTTGGCATAGATAGCAACAAAGTGTCTCAAGCAATTGATCACTTGCGCAAAGGTAAAAAGGTAGAAAGTAGTAATGCTGAGGAAAACTATAACGCCTTAAATAAATACTGTCGCAATGTGACGGAACTGGCGGTAAGAAATAAATTAGATCCAATAATCGGTCGGGAAGAAGAGGTGCGCCGCACTATTCAGGTACTTTCAAGACGCACAAAAAATAACCCAATTTTAATAGGAGAGCCAGGAGTTGGTAAGACAGCAATTATTGAAGGCTTAGCTCAGCGTATAGTGTCTGGAGATGTGCCTGAATCGATTATAAATTGCAAGATATTTGAGTTAGATATGGGGGCGTTAATAGCCGGCGCTAAATATCGTGGCGAGTTTGAAGAAAGGTTAAAAAACTTGCTTGGTGAGATTAAAAATGCGCAAGGTCAAATTATCCTTTTTATTGACGAGATTCATTTACTAGTGGGCGCGGGTAAGACTGATGGCGCTATGGACGCGGCTAATTTATTAAAACCAATGCTAGCCAGAGGTGAGTTGCATTGCATTGGCGCTACTACCTTAAATGAATACCGTAATTATGTTGAAAAAGATACCGCTTTAGCCAGAAGGTTTCAAGCAGTTTATGTTGCAGAGCCAACGGTGCTAGACACGATATCTATTTTGCGTGGATTAAAAGAAAAATATGAAGTGCATCACGGTATTCGTATTGCTGATAGCGCAATTATTGCAGCTGCTAATTTGTCGGATCGCTATATATCGGATCGTTTTTTGCCAGATAAAGCAATAGATCTATTAGATGAAGCAGCTAGTCGTATTAAAATTCAGATGAGCAGTAAACCCGACGAGCTTGATGCTATCGATAGGCGCATTATGCAAATTAAAATTGAAATAGAGGCGTTAAAAAAAGAGAGCGACCTTCTTTCGCAACAAAGATCGCAAGATTTAGCAAAACAGCTACAAGTACTAGAGCATCAGTCTCAGGAGTTAACAACTAGATGGCTTAGTGAAAAGTCAAAAAGCAAAGGCGAGCAAAAGCTTAAAGAAGATTTAGAGCAAGCAAAAATTGAGTTGGAAATAGCCCAGCGCAATGGCGATTTGGCCAAAGCTGGAGAGCTCAAATATAGCATTATCCCGGCATTGCAAAATCAGCTTGCTTCTTTTCAAAATAACAGCATTGATAATAATCCAATTCTAAAAGATACGGTAGATGCTCAAGATATTGGAGTAATTATTTCTAGAATAACTGGCATACCATTGGACAAAATGCTTTCAGGAGAAAAAGAAAGGCTTTTGCAGATGGAGCAAGTATTAGCTAAGCGCATTATCGGTCAAGAAGAGGCAATTGTTGCAGTTAGCGATGCGGTGCGTAGAGCCAGGGCTGGCATTTGCCAGATGTCTAAGCCGCTAGGATCGTTTTTATTTTTAGGTCCTACCGGGGTTGGTAAAACTGAGCTTACTAAAGCTTTAGCCTGGTTTTTGTTTGATAGTGAGCAGGCAATGACCAGAATCGATATGTCAGAGTATATGGAAAAACACTCTGTTGCTAAGCTAATAGGCTCTCCCCCTGGATATGTTGGATACGATCAAGGAGGGGTTCTAACAGAGAGCGTGCGCAGAAGGCCCTATCAAGTTATTTTGTTTGATGAGGCCGAGAAAGCCCATTCTGAGGTTTTTGACTTACTCTTGCAAATATTAGATGAAGGTAGGCTTACAGATGGACAAGGTAAAGTGGTGGATTTTAAAAACACTATTATTATCTTAACTTCTAATTTAGGCTCCAAAGAAATGTTAGATGAGCCAGAGCATATAAATAAAGATCTAGTAATGCAGCAAGTTAAGGATTTCTTTAAACCAGAGTTTTTGAATCGTTTAGATGAAATCTTATTTTTCAAACCCCTAACACGCGATCAAATTAAAACAATAGCTGTGATACAGTTAGATCAGTTAAGGGAAATGCTGCTTAAACAAAAAATCAATTTATCTTACACTCAAGCAGTTCTAAATTTTCTGGCAGATAAAGGCTATGATCCAGTGTATGGTGCAAGACCCCTAAAGCGCTTGATACAAAAAACTGTGCAAAATCAGGTTGCAAAAATTATTATTGCTGGAAACCTGAAAGAAAATCAGCAAATTGAGTTAGATTTAGACCAGGAAAATATAGTGATTAAACTATCATAGAATTTTCAATAGACAATGGTTTTTATCTTTAATGATATAGACTTTTTGTTTAGAAATAGATATAATCTACTTTTGATCTAATATTTTTTTATCTAGACTTTTTTCCATTTTGTTGCGCTTATATCTATATTAACATTTAACAAGAGGAAATGGAGGAAAAAATTTCTCACAATCGTAAAGCAGTATGATGTCCCAAGCAGTTGATAAAAATTCTAAAAAAACCAAACCAGTTAAAAAACCAGAAACTAGCTTTGGCGATAGTGGGCCACATTTTTCAGATCCCGAAGAGGAGCAGATTGATTGTGGCGATGGTATTACCATCTCTACCGCCTTTACTCAAGAAGAGGTTGAAGACAATCAAGATAATAGCGACGATCCGGTAAGGGTATATTTAAAGGAAATGGGTGGCGTAGAGCTGCTCTCGCGCGAAGGCGAAGTTGAGATTGCCAAGAAGATTGAGTTTGGCAAAGAGCTAATGCTCTCATCGTTGTGCAAAAGTAAGTCAACTATGTCGTTGCTCAAAGAATGGCAAGATGAATTGATAGAGGAAAAAATATCCTTGCGTGATTTGATAGATTTCGATGCCAACATCGAAGATGCTGAAACAAGCGGAGTAGAGGCTGGTGATGAAGCTGTATTAGAAGAGGGACAAGATTTATCTGCGATTGAAGAGCAGGTATTGCATGCAACACTTGAAAAATTAGAGTCAATATCGATCATATGCGACAAACTATCGCAAGCGTCTTTAAACCGATATTTGCAATATAAAGCCTCAGGCAAACTAAAATCTAGCGATAAGCAATACGAGCAAGACACGCAAAAATTAACCGAGCAGCTTAAGCACTTACATTTGAATCAAAAAAGAATTCAAAAGTTGCTCGATGCATTTTTTGGATATGCGCAAAAAATCTCGATGCAAGAAAATAACTTAAGTAAGATAGCGGAAAAATATGGTATAGCTAGATCAGATTTTATCGATAATTATGCTCCTCAAATTTTTCTAAAATCTGGC
>CANGHM010000073.1 GCA_947453775.1 Rickettsiales bacterium
AAGAAATTCATTTTTTCATAAGCTATATCATCAGGAGATCGCGATTTTATATTATGATTTGGATCAATAGCTAACTTGTTAGAAGTATAATAACTAACTTCAGAGAAATTTAAATGCCAATTTTCACGCAACTTTGTCATGTGAGCTACATCGAATCTACTGATACTTTGCTTCCAGATATAAACATCAACTTTTTGATCTTTCTTGGGTAAATGAGCGTGAGACTTATAACGTATTGCCCTGCCAATAATTTGATTTTGTGCAGACTGGTTAAAACAAGGCTCTAAAATATGTAATTGACTGGTAGCTTTTAGAGACACACCCTCGATAATTTCGGGATGAAGTAATAAAAACTTAGATTTACCATTGTTATAGTTATTAATAATTCTGGTATACTCATCTTCGCTTAAATCTGGAGAAAGAACGGCATAGTTATTTTCTCCCCTAGATTCTAGATATTTTTTGAAAAGTAAAATACCGTTATGATAATAATGCGAATAAATTACCACTGGGCCATTAGCTTTGCTCATTTTTTCAAAAGCGGCAATAAATTTAGGTGGATAAACTTGATTATTTTGTAAATCCAAGTATGACAAATTACCTATTTCTCTGGCAACACCAGCTCTTAGCTTAAGTTGCTCCTGAATCTTTGAGCTATTTAACTCAAGATGCGAACTTTTAGTCTTTAAATTATCCTCTATTGTTAACATTAATATTTCGTCACTAGTTAATGCAGAGTCAGCAAAGCGTATCAAAAAATCTAACTGATAAGCATTATATGTTACATCTTGATAGGTAATGGTTTTTGCCGGGTAGTCAGCTAAATTTTCTTCTTGAAAGCTATAGTAACTAACGTATTTTTCAGTGATGTCGGATAATTTTTTTGCATCAAACTCCCTAAAGGTAAAATTATTTATCGGCATAGATGTTTTAATACCAAGGGGTATTAATCCAAATGCAATGGGGCATGCAATAAGCCCTATAGTGCTTGGTATAACTGTCAATGCATACGCACTTCCAAATATAGTTAATGCGGGTGTAAGCATCTGGCTTTCAGCCCAGTGACCACGGCCAAAAGCCGAAATTTTAGCAATTGTAGTGTACTGTTTGCGAAATACAAACTTATTGAAAGGCAATAAATGTTTATTAGATACTAAATTAGCTTGGTAAGCAATATCGGACATGTCGGTATAAATTGGCGTTCCAGTCAATGATATAATTCTATGCGCTGAAGATAGTTTTAAATATACTTGCGAATATAAATTTGAAATATTCAAATCATTAGAAGAAATTCTTTCTATTATCCTATGAGATTCATCAATAATCAGGATACTGTCAGTAAAATCAGCCTTCATTAAGGCATCAACATCTGAATGAGAAATAATATCGTATCGCAAGATATTTTGCACACCATAAGACTTAAGATTATTTCTCCAGTGACCTTTTAAATATCCTGGCGCTAATATAATAACACGTTTTGACATATTCCTTTCAGCAAATCCAATAGCTAAATAAGTTTTACCTGAGCCCATAGCGTGATCTATTAATAAACCTTTAATTTCAGGATTTTTTTCAAGATAGTCTATAGGAATAAGTTGATGATTTAACAAATTTATTTTTTGGCGACTATTCCAACTCTCTAATTCTTGACTGATAGTAAGTTTATTATTGCGATTATTTGAGCTTTGAGTATTGCCCTGAGTATTTTTGTTTGCTGAGCAACTAAATAAAAATAGCGCACACGTGAAAATAAAAATATTGTGCCAGATTTTTATTTTACTGCAAGAGCAACCTCTTAATAAGCTAATTAACATATTAACCGTAAAATTTAAATTATAAAAAATATGTAGTTTGTTTGATGCAAGATCGCAACTTAAGACCTAGCAACTTTGCCTATTTTAATATAGCCTAAGGTGGCATCTTTAGTGTAGCATTTAATCTGCAATAACTATTACACACAGTGTTATTATAGTTCAAATAATCAAAATTATCAAAAAATATAATAATTTCGATTAAGTATCAAATTTTGATCTTTAAAAGCATTAAAAACCAATTATAAAGCAGTTTTTCTTGTCCAGCATTGCTGAGAAAAGTATTTGTATTATGCTTCATAAAAATAATATTATAGTCAATCGATTATATGCCCAAAAAATTCTAAATCTTACTGGACAATTTATTGAATTTGTTGTACATTAGTTTTGGTGTCAAAATAATATTTGCTTTTAAAGCAATTATAGGCTCGATAGCTCAGTCGGTAGAGCAAAGGACTGAAAATCCTTGTGTCGCCGGTTCGATTCCGGCTCGAGCCACCATTTTGACATTGCATATTATGCATTTTTGCACTTATTATTCCATAAATAATTACAACATTTCTATGGATAATATCACATTTATCACTCCTGTAGATTCCGATGGTCAAAGGCTTGATGCCGCATGTGTTGTTTTTAGTGATTTATCAAGGGCCAAAATTCAAAAACTTCTTGCCTCGGGTAATATCAGCGTTAACTCTTTTGTGGTAAGTAAAGCTAATACAAAAATTCGCGCTGATGATGTTGTGGTAATTAATATACCAACTGTAGAGCCCTCGCACATATCAGCCAAGCAGGTAGATTTTACCATAGTCTATGAAGATGAGCATTTAATTGTAATAGACAAGCCAGCTGGCTTAGTGGTTCATCCTGGTAACGGCAATCAAGACAACACCTTAGTTAGTGGCTTGCTACATCATTGTCAAGAAAATCTATCTAGCATAGGTGGCGCAGCAAGGCCGGGTATAGTTCATAGGCTAGATAAAGACACCTCGGGGCTAATGGTGATAGCTAAAAACGATTTTGCCCATACGGAATTGTCAAAACAAATTAGCCAGCGTTCAGCCCAAAGAGTATATAAAGCGATAGTATGGGGAATGCCTGTGAAAACTAACGACATAATAGAAACATATATTAGCAGAAGTAGAATCGATAGACTACGCATGAGGGTTACTCGCGGCGAAGGAAAAATTGCCATTACACAATATACCGTCGTGCAAGTATTGGCTGGTGGAGTTGCTAGCTTACTAGAGTGCAAATTAGGTACTGGTAGAACTCATCAAATCCGTGTGCATATGAGCCATATTGGTCACTCGATTATTGGAGATCAAACTTATGGGCATAATGCTCGTAAAATTAATAAATATCATCTTGCCAAAGATGCTATCTTGGCTCTTAAGCGTCAGGCTCTACATTCATGCAAGCTAAGTTTTGTCCATCCGGTAACTCAAGAAAATATGACTTTTGAATCCCCTCTGCCAGAAGATTTATGTAGCCTATTAGATTCTATTAATCATCGCCCATAATCCTTTTAAAATACGATGGCTCTGCATCTTCATAATATTCATAGCGTGAAGCATGTAGCGGTGATAAATTATCTTGATAATATCGCTCTGCGTGGCCTATTTTTTGCCCTAAGACTCTGTGCAAATTGTTTTTTTGCTTATCGTCTTTATTTCGACACGGCATATCTTGAATAGTACTAAATGGATTGAGTGTGTTATCAGCCTGACTTGAATTGACTATAAAGGCCGAAGGAAGAAAGTAGTTATTATATTCTAAATCTTTATCGTAAGTAATACATAAATTAACATACCAGTTAAACTTAACCACTTCAGGATCAAGTTTTAAGATATCATCAAGAATTTTATGTACTGCACTATGAGTAATTTCTTCTTGTCGATAATCAATATATTTAATAGATTCAGAATTAATTTTTGCCGCTCGCAAGATAAAATCAGGATCAGTTTTAAACTTTGTTGGGGCAATTTTAATTTTTTGTGGATCGGTCTTGAGCTGATTGATAAATGCTGTTTTTTGCTGAATTTCAAGATCAATAAAGAATGTATTAACAAAATTAACTATATCATCGCATTTCATTATTTCGTATGTGTGTGATAGTAGCAATGGAAAGTACTTGCAGTTCTTTTTATCCATTTGCAGCATGCTGGTAATGAAATATTTATCATCCCCCAATATTTTAGCTGCATTTTCTATCTTTTCTAAACCATATTTTACCTTTAAAAAAACGTACCAAGAAG
>CANGHM010000074.1 GCA_947453775.1 Rickettsiales bacterium
AAGAAATTTATTCATGGTCACCAATTTTGAATCTTTTTATAATTTTTTTAGCTTTTAACTTTATCTAGTTTTTAATACTTTGTATACTCAAGGTAATATAAAATATAATTGGTATGTTTCACGAGCATCAAAGAAAATTATTTCACTGTTTGGCTATTGCCTTTCCAATCATTTATTATTTTATCTCATACCCACAAATGATTGCAACCCTAACAATCATAAATCTTATAGCACTTTCAATAGATCTATCTAGGAGATACAAAACAAATATTCAAGACTTAGTGGTAAAAATCTTTGGCAACATCATACGTCAGCACGAATTAAATAGCCTTTCTGGACTAAGCTATATGGCATTAGGATTTTTAATTACTGCCATTTTTTTCAAGAAAAATATTGTAATTTTATCGTGGCTTGTGCTAATTATATGCGACCCAGTAGCTGGGTTATATGGACAACACTTTGGAAAAAAAACTAAATGGGGCAAATCTTTAGCAGGCAGCTATGCTTTTATTGCTTGCGCATTTTTAGTTTGTTTGATGGGTGTTTCTTTTTTTGGATTATATATCAATTTCCTTAAGATGCTAGCGGCAATATGCATCACTGCCCTAGCGGAATTCTACTCTAAACTACTAAAAATAGACGATAACCTACTAATACCGCTAATTTTTTGCATCATCAGCAGCCTTTAAGACAATTAAAATATGCTTTTTACTGCTGCTAGAAAGTTTTATGACACCTTCTTGAACATGCTGAGCATTGACGATCATGTTTTCATCAACAACTTTTACATCATTAATACTAACACTTTTACCTCGCACCAACCTTTTCCCTTCAGAATTTGAAGAGGCAAGAGCGCAAAGCGCAAGTAGCTGATTAATCGCAACCCCTTGTTCGATCAAATCTCTTGCAAGGTCAAATTTAGGTATATGCTGACTAAACCCACCACCAGCAAATAAAGCATTAGCTGCTTCTTGGGATTGATTTGCCTGCTCTTGACCATGACAAAAAGAAGTCAACCTGAAAGCTAAGGCTTTTTTTGCAGCATTAATGTCTTGATTAGCTAAAGTTTGAAATTCATCTATCTGCTGGCTGTTAAACTCAGCATATAAATTAGCAAATTTTACCACATCGCGATCATCAGTATTACGCCAAAATTGATAATAGTCATATGCAGATAACATATCTTCATTAAGCCACACAGCGCCATTTACACTTTTACCCATCTTGCTACCATTAGCGGTAGTTAAAAGAGGTGTTGTAATGCCGAAAAGCTCAACTCCATCAACTTTATGCGCAGCCTCAATACCCATAACTATATTACCCCACTGATCACTGCCACCAAATTGTAAAATACAGTTATGATGCTTATTAAGGTAGCAAAAATCGTACCCTTGTATAAGCATATAATTGAACTCTAAAAAACTTAAGTGCTGATTATTCTGCAGGCGCAATTTAGCAGTTTCCATAGTTACCATTTTGTTGACTGAAATATGGCGACCATAATCGCGCAGAAAATCCATATAGCGTATCTGTTGAAGCCAAGTGCTATTACGCAACAATATGGCATCGCTTGGGGCATCACCAAATTTCACAAATTTAGCTATAGATTTTTCAATGCCTTTAATATTTTGCTCAATTTCCTGTTGACTCAGTATTTTGCGCGCTTGAGTTTTACCAGTTGGATCACCAATAGTAGTAGTAGCATCGCCAATTATAATAATTGGCTTATGTCCATACTGCTGCAACAGTCTTAAGATCATGATTTGCATTAAATTGCCCACATGCAAAGAAGGCGCCGTGCAATCAAAACCTATATATGCAGCAATTTTAGTAGTGCGAAATATATTTTCTAATCGCTCCAAATTTGTAGCTTGATAAAGATAGCCACGACGACGAAAATCTGCTAAAAAATCTAACATCACTTTTGCCCACAAAGAGTTATTATTTCAAAATCGGTTAACATTGCTTCGCTAGAAGCTAATAAATCAAAGTATAGCTTTTTGCTTAAACTTTTACCAGCTGATTGGAGCAATTTATTTGACTGACCCATTTTTTGTAAATCGCGCATTAAGGCTAAAATATTAGGATAGGAAACCTCTAAAACATCGCTATCTACAACTAATTTTTTAAAACCAGCTTTCAGCATTAAGCTTGATATATCTTCTTTTAAAATAAAAGGTGAAATATGAGCAAACGAAGGGATCCTTGAGGCAATTTCCATATTTACAAGTCTTGTGCGCAAACTCTTAAGAGATTTACCCCCAATAAAATTTGCCAAAAAAGTCCCACCTGGTTTTAAATTATTATATATTTGTTTGAAAAATAGCAAAACATCATTTATCCAATGCACATTCAAACACGATAAAACTAAATCATTTTCCTCAAATGCTAAATTTAGCTCTTCATCGTCTAGGCATATTTGTTTTTTACAAGGGTTAAGAGCAAGCAAAAGACTAGAGCTATCGGTTACTGTAAGATCAAAATTGCTTAAAAACTGGCTTAAAAAGCCAGCATTTGCAGAAATTTCCAAGGCTTTGCCCTGGATAATATTTAAAATATTGATTCTTTCAAATAGCATCTTTGCAGCCGTCTGGTGCAAAAAATTATCCTCTATAAAATGACTAGATCTATCGCGATGGGCTTTAAGCGTTTGACGGCTAAAAATTTGCTTCATCCAAAAATGAACTGGAAAATTTTACCATCCACCAAATGAGCCAAGCCGATAAAAATTTCAATGGTAATTAAAAACACAATTATAGTTTCAAGGCGGGTGGAGTGTTTGTAATTTAGCTCGTTTGAAAGCAAGGTATAAAGCTCATGAATCATATCTAAACGATGATTGAGGATATTTTGCCGCACCTGAATATCTTGAAAATCGGCTGTCAGTAAATATAGAGGTTCATAACCAGGTTTACGCCAAAAAAACTCAGGAGTGTCTAAAATATCACTATGCAAGTTAATCGAATATCTTTCGTTAAATAAAAAACCAATCTGTTTAGAGATATTTTTCTTAGAAAGTGCAACTGTACCAGTTAAAGCTAGCTCTTTTTGCAACGGTGCTGTAATTTGCAAAAGTCTTTTAACAGATTTTTCCAAAGCGCTTAATTTAGCCGATTGTGCCAAAGCATAAGATACTGAAAGTTTTGCAAAAGTCGAATCTTCCTTAAGTAAAATTTCATTACGCTCTTCATCGATTGAATTTTTGGTGGCCTGCGGAGTTGCGACACATGAAATTAAATCCATGTAAATTGGCTCTGTAGTATCCAAAGAAAACTCTTTAAGCTCCTCTAGCAATAATTTTTCCTCAAGCTCATTAGCTCCCCAAATTACAGCGCAACCAAAAGAGAAATAAAAAACATTGATTACTTTGTCTTCACTAGGTTCTGATCCTTGTACGTCTCTTTGTACATGTATAACATCGTCGAAATACTTAGGCTCCAAACCTGTGTCTATAAGCTTTTGTACTAATTTATCCGACTCGTAACTACCTGCTGTGCAGTATGATGAACAGCGCATAAAATTTCGTATTTATTTCAAAGTTTATTTTAAATGAGATTTTAAATATCTTCCTGTTAAACTCTCATTAAATTGTATCACATCTTCAGGAGTTCCACTAACTACTATCCTACCGCCCAAATCTCCACCTTCTGGCCCTACATCGATTATATAATCTGCAGTTTTAATTACATCCATATTGTGCTCAATAACTAATACAGTATTACCAAGATCAACTAATTTTTGCAATACATCTAAAAGTTTACGCACATCTTCAAAATGCAAACCAGTTGTTGGCTCATCTAGAATATAAAGAGTTTTACCGGTAGATTTTCTAGAAAGCTCTTTAGCAAGCTTTACCCTTTGAGCCTCACCTCCTGAAAGGGTAGTAGCAGATTGACCAATTTTAATGTAACCAAGCCCTACTTTATACATGGTGCTTAGTTTGTCGGCAATATTGGGTACTTTTTCAAAAAAATGCATTGCATCTTCAGATGTCATATCCAATATGTCAGCAATCGATTTATCTTTATACTTGATTTCTAAAGTTTCCTTGT
>CANGHM010000075.1 GCA_947453775.1 Rickettsiales bacterium
CTTCAGAGCAGACGCAAAACCAACTTGTAAACAAAGCCGAAAATAAAAGCAAGCAAATGTTGGATAGCGATCAGTTAGAGCTTAAAGGTGTAGTGTTTACTAACTTGAATAGCTCTTATATTGAAAAATATGGCATCGATCCTAAAGCGAAGGGGGTTGTAGTGACTTTTGTAGAGAAAAGCAGTAGTTGGTCTAAACATATCAAGCCAGGAGACTTGGTGGTAAATGTTAATTACAATAATATTGCAAGCGTAAAGGAATTGGATAGGGCGTGCAAAGAAACTAAAGATAAAAAAAATATTGTCTTTGTTATAAAAAGGCCTAACAGCAGTGTTTTCTTATCGCTGCCGATTTAAGATTTTGCGGCCATATACGCTTTTAACCAGGTCTTGGCAAGCAAATCAGCGTATTATTGATAACTGTCATGGTGTTAATTGGTATAGTCATCCTTTGCTTGAACGCGGGCTTGAAATTTTTGATTGGTCAATTTTGCAGCAATATGATATCATGATAATTACTAGTAAGTTTGCAGCAGATTTGGTTTGTAGCAAATTGGCAGGTGAGTTGGACGTGTTGGTGGTGGGTAAATTGTCGGCGCAAATTTTGCGACAGAATAATAAGATTAAGAAAATCACAATTTTTCAAAGCGTAGCTCAAGTATTACAATTTTTATATCATAAAAAATATAGTGCTAAGATTGCATATCTTTCAGGTGATATCGTAACTACAGAGATGCCAAAATTTGTGGATCGATATATTTTATATTCCACACAATACGCATATGATTTATCGTTAGATTTGCAGCAGAAAATACGCGATATGAAAATTGGGGCAATAATGTTATATTCAAAAAATAGTGCACAACTTTTTATCGATTTATGTCGTAAGGCAAATTTGCTTGATTCGATAACTAATATTGTTCCTATTGCCTTAAGTTATAAGGTTAGTTTAGTCTTGCAAGGATATTTTAATAAAATACTATTTTGTAGCAGGCCTGAGCATCAATTAATGTTAGAACTATTATATGGTCTAGATATATGAGATACATTATAACTTTACTAATTATTAGCTTAATCTGTGTTGCGGGTTTTAAATATAAGGATGATTTGCTACTTCGCATTAAGCAAGTTGCTAAAAAACAAGATATAGTCCTTCATCAGGTCGATCAGTCAGATAATATTAGTCAAGAAATTATCCATCAGCCAAATGTTTTGGCTGAGTCTGATAAGCAAAATGATGAACAGCAGTTAAACGAAGATGGAAAAGAGAAAATTCAAGGGAAGGTAGTACCATCACCTGTGCAAAATATTTCTTGTAAAGATTGCTTTATGGCTTTAGATCAAGTGATTATTAAATTTTTCTTGAAAGAAAGCTTTGCCAAAGAAATAAAATTTTTGCAAAGCGTGGTTAAAACTTATAAGATTCACCAGCAATTACAAGATTTATTAGATCAATTTGATCAGCACAAAGAAGACGTATTTGATAATCAATTAATTAATCAAATAATTAGCATTAAAAAAATTCCAGATCGCCTAATAGATAAAAAAGATTTTATCAATGCGATTAACAATCTGCAACAATATTTTTATTCATCAGAATTTATTAAATCTTGTTATGAAAATTAAAACTGCTCTTTATTCTATCTTGCTGTTATTGTGCTTAATAGGGTTATTTTCATTGTATAGTTATGACCAAGCGTTAGAAATAACCTTTGGAAGGTATATCATTTCTACCGGCTCGATGTTAATATTTTTGGTTTTATTGACCATTGTTTTCTTGCTTAATTTGATAATTAATGTTCTTTTTCTACCGTCTAAAATATTTCAACATATAATATTAAAATTTAAAGCCAATCAAGAAAAAAAGCATATTCAAAAATTATTGCAAGCAAGTAGGTATATTTTATTTAAAGATCAAGATAAGGCATATAAAATTATTCGCAAGATTTTAGACGATTCTGCTAATCTGCCTTTTGAGTTTGATGAATATTTTAGGCTACTTTTTATCAATTTAGATGTAGGGTTTAATATTAAATTGCATTATTTGCAGAAGCTTTTAAATACTGATAGTAACTTTAAATTTTTTGTTGCTCGCGATTTAAGCTCTGCAGCCTTAAGGGATCAGGCTTATCATTATAGTTTAGAGTTTGCATTATTGGCTTTTAACATTAACAATAAATGCCCTATCTTACTATCTTTGTTAATACAAATTTATGCTACTTTAGAAGAATGGGAAAAAATGCAAGAGACTATTGATTTATTGCAAGATTCAGACCAAGAGACGTTTAAATTAATTAAACCCACTGTTGCAGGGTATTATTTAAAAGCTGCAAAGCATTTTATTGGCTTAGGCAAGGAGGAGGAAAGCGAGCGATACTTAAAGCTATGTTTGCAATATCAACCTGAATCTTTGAAGGCTATAGAGCTTATTGCAAATATTCAATCTACAAGCACATTGAATTTAAAAGAAATTATCGAGCAAGCATTTATTATTTCTCCTAGTTTCGACTTATTTCTTATTTATTATAAACATCATAAAGATTATCTAGTGACACAGGAGATATATAACAATTTGATTGGAAAAATTGATAAGAAGCAGCATCTTGGTTTGACTATCTCTATGGCGTATTTTTTAAATGTTAAAGCTGAGTTGGATCGTTTTGTATTACCGATGATTTAACATGGTATTTTATAGTTAATTACCTACCTTTAAATTTCATTGAAAATTATATTAGTAATGATATTGCAAGTAGTTAGTTTTAATTGAGAAAATCAACACGAAGCATGTGTTGGTTAATTTTGTCCGCTATTAATTTAGTGAATATTGAATTTAATAGTCTGGCAGAAAGCTATACAGCTTCCGCAGATTTATTAGAGTTTTTGAAGTTATTTAGTTGTGTTGTGGCTTCAGATTCGCTACGTGCCACGTTAACTAATATCTGTGTGCTAACATCTGTATGTAGCGATATAGCAACCATGTGTATGCCTATATTTTTGATCGGAGTATCTAGATTGATATTTTCATGCTTAATATGCACATGATGCTGCTGCTCAATATGCTTGGCAATTTGTTTTGCGCTGATTGATCCAAAAAGTTTCCCATCTTCCAAGCTTTGCGAGATGAACAGGATTTGGGTATCTTCAATTTTAGATACGATCTCTAATGCATTTGTGCGATTTGTTTGATGTTTAGCGTCTATATCATGTTTTGATTCCTCAAATCTTTTGATATTTTCTGCTGTAGCGCGTATAGCTATACCATTGGGCAATAGGTAATTCCTAGCGTAGCCTTTTTTAACAAGAGCTTCACCTATTTTTTTAATATTTTTAGTAGGCTTAACAATTAGTACTTTCATATAGTCAATTATTTTTAATCAAATTTTGAAACAAACGGTAACAAGCCAAGTAGACGAGCAATTTTAATTTCTCGCTTAATTTTTCTTTGCACTTTATTTGAAACCCCGGTAATTCTAGCGGCGAGTATTCTACCACCTTCAGAAGTAAATTTTTTGAACATATTAACGTTCTTATAAGAAATTTCCTCAATTTCTTTAGGTGTTAAAGGTCCTCCTTTGCGTTTATTAAAAAACACACTCTTATTGCTTCTATCTGCTATGCGTGAAGGGGTTTGTTCAGACCCATCTTGGTTGGATAAAGGTGCGTTTATATCATTTTGTAAATTTTCTTTCATAACAAATTTTATTGAGCGGTTATTCTTTTTTCATGCGGGGGAGATGCCATATTGTTTTCAGCAACTTTTATGTCACTTGTTCCGTTACTAAAGTTTTGGAACATCTCTGCAGAAGAGCTTTGTATTTTTTCCACCCTTAAGAACATGTGTCTTATGATGTTCTGATTGAGTTTGATTTTTCTTTCAAGCTCGTCTTGGCATTCTTTGTTAATGATAATTCCTAAGCAAACATAGTGTGCTTTTTTGTTGTTTGCGATTGTGTAGGCAAGGTTTCTAAAGCCTAAGTATTCATTTAATTCAACCTTACCGCCAAAATGTTTGATAATGTCGAATAATTCTTC
>CANGHM010000076.1 GCA_947453775.1 Rickettsiales bacterium
CTCTGAAGTGATGATGGTTGATAAATCCAGTGGTTTTGTATTACGAATTATTGAAACTTTAATGGTCGAATTAATTTCAACTTCTGCAACCATGATTTGTAATTCTCGCGTGGATGTAACTTTTTTACCATTAATTGCCACAATCACATCTCCCGGTTTTAGACCAGCTTTATCAGCTGCCCCACCATTGTAAACTTCTACAACTAACACACCTTTTTGGTCTTTATCCAAACCCAAATCTCTTATCATGTCAGGAGTAAGGGCATTAATACTAATATTGAGCAGACCGCGACTCACCTTACCAAATTTTTTCAGCTGCTCTACAACCTTTTGCACAGTCTGCGAAGGTATAGCAAAACCAACCCCAGCATTTGAGCCAGAGGTAGAATAAATAGAAGTATTAACACCAATAACCTTACCGTTAAGATCAAACAAGGGCCCTCCAGAATTTCCACTATTAATTGGAGCATCCGTTTGTATATAATTATTTACTATGCCATCGCGATCTGAATCGATATCCCTAGCTTTTGATGAAATAATTCCAGCTGTTACACTTTGATTCAAGCCAAAAGGATTGCCAATAGCAATCGCCCAATCCCCTACCCTAGAGAGTCTATCATCAGCAAAAATAACAAAAGATAAATCTTTACTAGTGTCAATTTTTAATAGCGCCAAATCAGTTCTTTGATCAACCCCCACAATTTTAGCCTCAAATTCACTATCGTCATGAAGCTTGACCTTAATTTTATCAACATTTTGAATCACATGATAGTTAGTAACAACATAACCAGCAGAATCGATAATAAAACCAGATCCAAGGGAAATAGCTCTAGGGTCAGAATAACTTTCCCCCTCACGGCGAGAAAGCATATCGAAGTTGCTAAAAAAATCATTCAAATCGCCAAAAGAACTATATCGATCTGAATTTCTTGGTGACTTCTCAACATTGCGCTCTGTATAAATATTGACAACAGCTGAAATTAAAGGCTCAACAATGTCGGCAAATGAATAAGGAATTTTTATATCTTTTTTCTCTATATGAGTCTGAAGTATCTCAGGAGCTATAGGATTTTTTTCTTTAGTTTTCTGCGCCCCTATGTCGGCAACAATGATTCGCGCAAATACAATCTGCGAATTATAAAATAAATTAATCGATAAAGTTAATAAAATAATAATTAGCCTCATATTTAAACTACTTCTTAATATTAAGATATTGCAATAACTGACTTTCTGCTGAAATAATATATCTTGTATCTTCCTTGTTCAAGATATTTTTATAAGTATCTAAAGATTTATAAAACTTGTAAAATTCAGGATCACGAGCATAAGCGGCATTATAAATTTGCGCAGCTTCAGAGTCGCCTTGTGCCTTTAACGCCTGAGATTCCATATACGCTTGAGCAAGAAGAATTTGCCCCTCTTTATCTGCTGTTGATCTAATTTTCATCGCCTCTTCTATACCTTCAGCACGAATTTGCTTAGCCTCTTTATTGCGCTCAGCTTGCATTCTTTTATAAATAGCGGCGCTGTTTTCTTTGGGCAAATCAGCTCTTAAAATTCGCACATCCACAACTTTAACTCCAAAAAATCCAGCTTCCTCGTTTAATAAATCCTCGATTTGTTTCATTACATCAGTACGCTTTTTAGACAGCAAAGAGGTAAGTGAGATCCTACCAATCACTTTACGCATTGATGATTCTAAAATTTTATTCAAGCGAATTGAAAAACCCGTATAATCAATCACTTTTTTATAAAATTCAATCGGATTTTCTATCTTAAACCTTGCAAAAGCATCAACAATCACCCTTTTACCATCTACCGCTATTAGCTCTTTGGCATCGACTTCAACTGCTAAAATACGCTTATCAAAGTATTTCACATGCTGCAGAATTGGCAACTTTATTTTTAATCCAGGCTCATCAACGGTTCTAATAGCCTCACCAAATTGAAACACTATTGCATATTGGGCTTGATTCAAGACGTACAGACCATCGGTGAAGATGAATAAAACAACTAAAATTACTGGTATAATTAAATTTCGCATATTATATTTCATAACTATCACCTAGCATCTTTTAACGGCATATGAGGTAAAATTAACCCCTCTCCCACTATTGTTTTTTCACTTCCCAACATAACTTTTTCAATCGCATCTAACATTAAACGGTCCTTGGTAATTTGTTTATTGTTTACATATTGAGCAAAAATAGCTTTAAAGCGCCCTGCATCTCCTTGAGCTTTAGACACAACCTCGATTTTATACCCTTCTGCTTGCTGAAGCATTTGAGCCGCTTGGCCTCTAATTTGTGGCAACAGATCATTGCGATAAGATTGAGCTTGATTTATTTCGCGCTCTTTATCGGACCTAGAAGTTTGAACATCCCGATATGAGTCAAGTACTTCCATCGGAGGCTCAACTTTAAGCAATTGCACTTGCTCTATTTGCACACCAAGATCGTAGTGATTGAGGATATTTTGGATTAACTCATGCACCTGATCTGCAATTTCCTGCTTTTGATCAGATAAAGCATTAAAAATCGGTGTGCAGCTAATTACCTCTCTGATAACGCTTTGCGCCACGGCTCTAATGGTTTGTTCAGGATTTGCAACATTAAAAATGAACTTTTGCAGATCGTTTATATGCCACATAACGTCGCAATGTAATTTTAATATATTTTCATCCACTGTCAGCATGATACTTTCTGTTGGAGTATCGTTTGCAACACTTCCTGAGGATCTATACCCTACCTCAATGCGCCTAGAACGATTCACGCTTTCTATAATAGCTTTTTCAATAGGCGATGGCAGTTTATAGTTTAGACCAGCGGAAGCTGTGCGCACAAATTTACCAAATCTAGTAATTACAGCCTGCTGCCCTTCTTGCACTTCGTAAAAACCAGTAGCAAGCCACAAACCAATCAATCCCAAAACAATATAGCCAATAATATTAGGGGTCAATTTAGGAAATTGATCAAAGTTAAAGCCATTATTAAAGCCTTTTTGCCTTTTTGTGAAGATATTTTTTTCATCAGCAGAACCAATATCATCCCACGGAGATTTGAAAAATAACTTTCTCATACAATTTTATTCTATTTTACTATCATCATACATCTTAATTATCGCAAATTCAACAACCTGCAGATTTTTTGCTATTATAAACAATAGATCAATCAATAAATGGCACTGTCCAAAACTATACACATGTTAAAAGGAAAAGATTTTATCCAATCTCAGCTAGAGCAAACACCTCAATCTTCAGGGGTTTATCAGATGATAGATGAGAGCAAAAATATTTTATATATTGGCAAAGCTAAAAATCTGAAAAAACGCATCAATAGCTACACCAAAAATGATTTATCTACCCGCATTACTCGCATGGTTTTTTGCGTGCGAGAGATTAAATATATATTGACTAATTCCGAAGCAGAAGCTTTACTGCTTGAAGCCACGCTCATTAAGAAATTTAAGCCTAAGTTTAATGTGTTACTCAAAGACGATAAATCTTTTGCATACATTAAAATTACCAACAAAGCCACGTGGCCACAAATTAGTAAATTTAGAGGAAAATTACTCGAACAATCTTCTTCCTTTGGACCATTTGTATCTTCAAAACAAATTGATGTAACAATCAAAGAGATACAAAAAATCTTTAAAATACGCACATGTAGCGATACGTTTTTTAATAGCCGCAAACGCCCTTGCCTGCTTTATCAAATACAGAAATGCTCAGGTCCATGTGTAAATAAAATCTCTGCTCAAGAGTATCAAGACCTTGTGACTCAAAGCATATATTTCCTATCTGGTAAATCGAAAAAACTCATACAGCTAGTAAAAGATCAAATGCAGGAATATAGCAAAAATTTTGAATACGAAAAAGCCGCTAGCGCACGCGACAGACTAAAAGCCGTAGAAGCAATACAAGCTAGAAA
>CANGHM010000077.1 GCA_947453775.1 Rickettsiales bacterium
TTTAGACTGCGATTTACAATACAAGGTTTATGATCTGATTAAAAACCTTAGTGCATCAGTAATAGTTAACGACTTGCAACAAAGTCGATTAATTTGTATGGTTTCGGCTCCTGGATTTGATGCTAGTTTATTTTCGCAAACACTCTTGCAGCAATCTTGGAAAAAAATGAATCAAGATGCTAAGCTACCCTTGCTAAATAAGGCTGTTCAGGCAGCTTACCCTCCTGGTTCAATTTTTAAATTAATTGTATGCCTTGCGGCTTTAAAGGAGGGTTTTGATCCTAAGGCTAAAATTTTATGTAAGAGTGTTGGTTTTTTGGGCGATCATTTTCATTGTTGGAATAAAGGGGGGCATGGGTTTTTAAATATGCAAGAGGCGATAGGTTTATCTTGTAACTATTATATGTATACAATTGCAAAATCTATTGGCTATAGTAAAATAGTGCAGATGGCTAGTGCCTTAGGCTTCGGCAGTCTGGTGGATATTGATTTACCTTCTCAGGTAAAAGGTTATTTGCCTGATATATTTTCTAGTACTTTTAATCGATTGCAGCTAGCAAACACCTTGAATCTTTCAATTGGTCAAGGGCATATTACTGCGACTAATTTACAGCTTAATAAATTAGTAAGTATCATAGCTACTAAGGGTAGGGTGCCTGAATATAGCTTGCTACAAAAGACGATCTTACAGCACGATGTTGTTGATGTTGCAAGCAAATACTTTGATATTATTCATGAGGGAATGTATAGAAGTGTGAATCTTTTTGGTACGGGGCAGGCTGCAAGGTCATCTGTATTAATAGCAGGCAAGACAGGTACAGCGCAAGTTAGGTCTAAGACTCATGCAGCTGAAGATTTGAGCTCAATTCATACGCCTTGGAATCAAAAAAATCATGCTTTATTCGTTGGTTTTGCGCCTTTTGATAATCCTAAATATGCAATATCGATTGTAATAGAGCACGGTGGTGCTGGCGGGCGCGATGCTGCGCCAATTGCAAAAAAAGTTTTCGAAATGCTCTTGTTGTAGTTATTTGCCAGATTCTCCAGATTGGAATTTTCCAATAGAAATCGCTGGGCATATTGATTTCGCAACATTGTCTGATACAATATACGTGAGTGTTTTATGCATTTATACTAGGAGTGTAGCTCAATTGGTAGAGCGTCGGTCTCCAAAACCGAAGGTTGCGGGTTCGATCCCTGTCACTCCTGCCATTATATTAAAGTATTTTTTATGGGACTGAAAAAAATTTATACCTTTTACTCGGAGGTTCGCCAAGAGTTTAAGAGCATCACTTTTCCTTCGCGGCAAGAATTTTGGTCGAATTTTTCTGTGGTGGTTATTGTGATTATTATCGCTAGTTTAAGCTTTATGCTTTTTGACTATTTTATTCATAATATAATAACCTTTTTGCTTAATATCGGTAAATAAGATGTCAGAAAATGAACATAAATGGTATATAATACACACCTCTTCTAATACGGAAAAAAGGGTTAAGCAAGCTATTATTGACACTGCCGCCAAGAAAAATATATCTCATATGTTTTCAAGTATAGAAATACCATCTATTGAAAGCTCTAAAATTTCTAGAGGCAAGGAGGTTAAGGTGGAGAAAAAAATTATGCCTGGTTATATTTTAATTAAAATGCTAATGAATGAAGATTCTTGGCAGTTGGTTAAAAGCATACAGCAAGTGAGTCATTTTTTAGGTGACCAATCTAAGCCTTCTGTCGTGCCAGAATCGCAAGTTGAAAATATATTGAATCAGCAGCTGGTTGAGCAAAATAGTGCGCAAAGCTATCAGGTTGGCGACTCGGTGCTAATCAAAGAAGGTCCGTTTGAGACCTTTAACGGATTGGTCGATGAGGTCGATACATCTAAGTCTAGGTTAAAAGTTTCGGTTTCGATTTTCGGTAGATCGACCCCTATAGATCTTAATTTTTCACAGGTGCAAAAAAGTAGTAGATTATAGTGTGACTATCTGCTATACTGTGAATATTCAAAAAATTGATGATGATAGATGAGCAAGAAAAAAACAGGGCAAATTAAAATAAACTTGCCAGCTGGGGAGGCAAGGCCATCTCCTCCAGTAGGCCCGGCATTAGGTTCCAAGGGGCTTAACATCATGGGCTTTTGTAAGCTATTTAACGAAGAAAGCTTAAAGATCGGGCACAAAGCTGGAACAATGTTGCGCGTTTTTGTGGATGTGTTTGAAGATAAAACTTTTGCATTAAATATTAAGACGCCACCTACTACTACCTTAATTAAAGAAAAGGCCGGTATTAAGAAGGGTTCTAGTGCTACTAAAAAAGATGCTTATTGTGGAGAGATTACCTTTGAGCAATGTAGGGAGATAGCTAAAATCAAAATTGTGGAATTAAACACTGACGATATTGAGGTTGGTGCTAAATCTATAGCTAGTTCAGCCATATCGATGGGAATAAAAGTTATTTAGGTAGGCGCGATGAGCACAGTAAAACAAATAGTAAAGCAAAGCGGAGGTAAAAAAATACGCTCCGTGCGCAATGTTATAGGCGAAAAAAAAGATTACTCATTTTTGGATGCTTTGAAGATTATCAAAGATAATAAATTTGTCTCCTTTGTTCCAACTGTTGAGTTGGTTATGAAGCTTGGTATAGATACTAAAAGATCTGATCAGGTTGTAAGGGGTATAGTTAATATGCCTAATGGTACTGGTAAATCTGTTAGAGTTGCTGTAATATGTAAAGATGATAGATTCCAGGAGGCCAAAGATGCGGGAGCTGATATAGTCGGTAATGTTGAATTGCTCGACGATATTAAAAAAGGAGTGATAAACTTTGATGTGTGTATCGCTACTCCAGACATGATGGGTAGCGTTGGTCAAGTGGCTAAAATTTTAGGTCCTAAAGGCTTGATGCCTAATCCGAAACTTGGTACTGTTACGGCCAATATTGCCGAAGCAGTGACTAACTCCAAGGCTGGTCAGGTGGAATTTAGGGCTGATAAGGGTGGTATAATTCATGTTGGTGTTGGTAAGTTATCTTTTGAGGATGGCGCTTTGCTAGAAAATGTCAAGGCTATATACGACAGCGTCGTAAAAGCTAAGCCGGCAGCTAGTAAGGGGGTGTATATTAAGAAGGTTTTTCTTAGCTCGACTATGTTCCCAGCATTAAGTTTGCACTCTAACTTTTTAGAATAAATTTTAAAGGTATTAAGGTGTTACGTTCCGAAAAAAAACAATCTGTAAGTGATCTGGAGCTGGTATGTAGTAATTCCTCCAGTATTTTTGTTACTCACTACAGGGGTATGACGGTAGCTGAAGTTTACTCTTTAAAACAATCCCTTAAAGCTAAAAGTGGAAAGTTAAAAGTAGTAAAAAATACTTTGGTGAAAATTGCTGCAAAAAATGTTGGTAGAAGTGAGTTAATGGATATGCTTTCTGGCCCAGTGGCTATAGTGTATTCGAACGATCCTACTGGTACTGCAAAGGTGTTGGATGATTTTGCTCGAAAAAATGAGAAGCTTAAAATTTTAGGCGGATCTGTTGATGGGCAAATGCTTAGCTCTTCTGAGGTTTCTCAGATAGCTAAACTACCTCCTCTGGATGATTTAAGAGCTATGTTGATAGCATTAATTCAAACCCCGGCAACAAATATTGCTAAGTTGCTTAACACCCCTGCACAGATGCTTGCTCGGGTTTCTAGTGCTTATGCGAATAAAGAATAAAATTAAATTTTAAAAACAATAGGTATTTATGACAAATTTAGATAGTTTAGTAAAAAGTCTTTCAGAATTAACCGTAATGGATGCGGCCAAATTAGCCAAAAGATTAGAGGAAGAGTGGGGCGTTTCAGCTGCTGCTCCTGTGGCAGTTGCTGCAGCTGCTGCTCCGGTCGCTGCTGCTGTTGAAAAA
>CANGHM010000078.1 GCA_947453775.1 Rickettsiales bacterium
GTTAAAAATCTCTCAGATTGCTCGCAAATGATCAATTCAATCTGAATATTCTAAATATATTTAAATCCAGTGAATCTGACGGCTATCCTGAGCAATATGCATAATACTAATATCCAAAAACAAGCCTACCTCTATAAAATGCTTGGCAATTTGCGGCCACTCAATAAGACAAATGTTACTAGCGCGATTAATGGTATCTAAAAATCCTATCTCTTCAAGTTCAATTAGTGACTTGGCTCGATACAAATCGTAATGATAAATCAGGCCATGCTCATTTGATTGGTAAGTTTTTAGTAATGGGAAAGTTGGGCTGGTAATAATAGCATCTTGATCGTTTAGAAGATTGCGAACAATCTGCTGACACATAAAAGTTTTGCCACTACCAAGATCACCTGTAAAGCATATAATTTTGCGCTTTATTATTAAAGGCAAAAGACTATAAACTATTTGAATGGTATCTTGGGTAGAATTAGAGTGAACAATATTCATAAGGAAATACCTATGAAGAGATATGCAATAAGCTGCAGGGGAAAAAACTTGGACATAAGTAAAATTTGTAAGTTACAAGATATATTGTAGTGCCCAAATAATGCTTAAAGTTAAAATTTAACCTCCCTGCCTTACCTTGAATCTATTATCGAAGCTTGTAATGCCTTTAGTCTTTTTAATAACTACATAGATGCGTCTTCCTCTTTTCACCACTTGAAGATTATCTTTTCTGGCTTTAAGAGTTTTTAAGGAGCTAGTGGTTTTCATAAAAAAAATTTTCTAATAAGGTGGTGACCCCTACGGGAATCGAACCCGTGTCTTCACCGTGAAAGGGTAACGTCCTAACCGCTAGACGAAGGGGCCATTTAATTTTCTAACTTTCTCTTTATATAAATCCAGAGTCAGCTAAAAACTAAACATACCTAGCATTATATCAAAATTTACACTCTATGCAAGAGCTAGCATCTTGAAAAAGTGAAAATAAGCGCCACTATATATCAAATAATAATCTTTCAGGCTTTTCTAGAGAGTTTTTCAAGCATTTTAAAAACGATACAGCCTCTTTACCATCAATTAATCGATGATCATATGAAAGTGCTAAATACATCATGGGGCGTATCAAGATCTGATCATCTATCACCATGGGGCGTTTTTGGATTGTGTGCATTCCCAAAATGGCAGATTGTGGTGGGTTAATGATGGGCGTAGATAGCAGCGAACCGTAAGTCCCGCCATTAGAGATAGAAAAAGTTGCCCCACTTAAGTCAGCCATCGCAAGGCTAGAGTCTGTTGCTTTTTGGCTTAACTCCGATATTTGCTTCTCTATTTGGGCAAAGCTAAGAGACTGCGCACCGCGCACCACGGGTACTACCAGGCCATTTGGACTGCCGATTGCCACACCTATATCATAATAATTTTGGTATACTATATACTCACCATCAATTTGGGCATTAATTGCTGGAAATTCTTGCAAACCTCTTACAGATGCCTTAATAAAAAAAGACATTAAACCTAATTTGATATTGTGTGCTTTTTCAAACTCATCCTTAAGCTGTTGACGCAAAGACATAATGCCAGACATGTCTACCTCGTTAAAAGTCGTCAAGATAGCTGCGGTATTTTGCGCCTCCTTTAGCCTTGTTGCTATTGTTTTACGCAATCTAGACATTTTTACTCTTTCGATATTTGGATTCAAGGGCGCAAGATCTTTTGGCACCGACTCTTGCACGATCCCGCCCTTGAGCGCAACTGAACTGGGCAGAGCATCAGAACTCGGTGGATTATTGACCTGATCGACTGGCTGATTTATTTGAATTTTTTGAGTAATGTTTTGCTCAAGGATTTGTGTAATTTGACCAACCGCTTGACCCACTAAAACATTTTGCCCTTCACCTTTAATAATTGCGCTCAAAACTCCATCGCAAGGGGCGCAAATTTCCATCGTCACTTTTTCCGTTTCTATCTCTAGCACTAGCTGATCCATTCGGACCGTGTCTCCTGGTTTTTTATGCCACTTAAGAATAGTAGCTTCCGTGATCGATTCTCCTAAAGCTGGAATTTGAATTTCTTTCATAAATTAAAAATTTAAAACTTGTTGAATTAGCTTGCTTTGTCGCTGATTATGCAGATGCAAAGAGCCAGCAGCAGGAGAGCTTTCCGCCTCTTGCGCAATAAGATGCAATACTTTGCCGGTGGGCAATAATTTTTGCAAGCGAGCCAATACAAAGTTATTTGCACCCATGTTTTCCGGCTCTTCTTGGCACCACAAGAATTTTTCTGCATTAGGATATCGAGCCAAAATATCTATTAGTGATTTTTCTGGAAATGGATAAAATTGCTCTAGCCTTAATATTGTAGTTGACTGATCCGTTAATAAATCGTAGTAAAATTTACCACTGCAAAACACCAACTTTTTAATTTCCAGCTTCTTAATATCAGCACTTTGAGATCCATCATTAATGACTGGGACAAAATCACTACATAAATCATCCAAAGAGCAAGTAGCCATCTTATGGCGCAATAGCGATTTAGGGGTAAATACGATCAAAGGTTTGGCGGGTTTTTCTATAGCATGCTTTACTAATAAATGAAAATAAGTTGCTGGCGAAGACGGCATGCTAATGATCATATTTTCGCGAGCCGCTAATGATAAAAAACGCTCAACTCTGGCAGAACTATGCTCTGGGCCTTGGCCCTCATATCCATGCGGCAGTAAACATACCAAATTACTTGTTTGGCACCACTTAGATTCACCACTTGCAATAAATTGATCAATAATTACTTGCGCGCCATTAGCAAAATCGCCAAATTGCGCCTCCCAAATAACTAATGCATCATCAGAAGCTATAGAATATCCGTATTCAAAACCCAGCACACCAAATTCTGAAAGTAAACTGTCGTATACTTGATATCTACCTTTGGCTATAGTACTTAAAGGAACAAAGGTAGATGAATTTATTTGACTGTGTAAAACACTATGCCTATGGGAAAATGTTCCCCTGGCCACATCCTGACCACTAAGGCGAATATTCACATTTTGCGATAAAATGTAAGCAAAAGCTAGTCCTTCAGCCGTTCCCCAGTCGATTTGCTCATCATTGAGCACCGAATCCCTCCTATGGGTAAGAAGTTTTGCTAATTTGGGGTGAATGGCAAAATTATCAGGGTATGCAAAAATCTTATTTGCCAGATCTTGCAAAAATGCTTTTTCAATAATCGATTGTCTAACGGGAATAATTTGCACTTGCCCGCCTTGCGGACTGATCTTATCTGGAATTGCTATAAATTTACTTGCAAGTAAATCTTTTATTTGCTTTTGCCCCTTAGCATAATCTGAGCTAGTGATTTTATCTAGTTCTAATAAATGCCCAGCATACATAGTGGCCACTGATTGTTGATTGTTGATAAGCGCATACTCAAGCGGCTGGGTATAGCATGGCTCATCACCTTCGTTGTGACCATATTTGCGATATCCAAATACATCTACTACCACATCTTTGGCAAAAGTTTGCCTATATTTGAGCGCAATTCTTATGGCCCTGACCACACTTTCTACATCGTTGCCATTAACGTGCAAGATAGGTAATTTAGCAATTTTGGCAAATTCGGTAGGATACCTAGAAGCTCTGGTTTGCTCAGGGTTAGCTGTAAAACCTATTTGATTGTTAATGACTATATGCACCGCACCGCCACTAGAATAACCATCTAAACCCGACATCGCAATGCTTTCAGCCACCACCCCCTGGCCACAAAATGCACTATCACCATGAACTATCACACCTAGTATTTTATGAACGCCATCTTGGAGAAGATCTTGCTTTGCTCTGACTTGACCAGCTACCACAGGATTTACACACTCTAAATGCGATGGATTATAAGCCAAAGATAAAGCGA
>CANGHM010000079.1 GCA_947453775.1 Rickettsiales bacterium
CCAGATTATATATATAAGTGAAACTATTTGGGGCGCAGATATTAAAATATTGCCCAGAAGTATCATCCAAAGATCAAGACTTCATTGCAAATATTTTAGATCATTTCGATAAGCAAGATTTTATACCCTTTGCTATCAAAGGCAATAGGTAAGTAAATTAACGATTAGCGCTGCTCAGCGATTGGGAAAAGTAATTCTTGTGGTTTGCATATCGCCAAAGATTTTTTAGCATTTTCATCTAAAAAGTCTAAATCTAGCGAGGTTTTTTGTAATAGCGAGACTTGGCTTTCTAAAATAGTTCTTTGACTAACTAGGGAATTGTATTCGAGCTTTTTAAGATCAACTTGAGTTTTTAAAATCGAATAGTTCACGTATCCTCTGGTTCCCCACACCAAATGAAAAAAAAAGTAAAAGGAGGCAAGGGTGATAAAAAGATTAGCAAAAATTCTTCTAAACATTAAGCCTAAAGATGATTATTAGATAAATTTACATGCATCTTCAAAGCTCAAACGAGGTAGGGTTTTGCGCTCTGAGTTGATTTTTTGATATCCTAAATTGCAAAGAAAATTCACTTTATATTTTGTGTCTTTTAAAAAATATTCTTCTACTTTTGCTGTGTCAAATCCAGACATTGCCCCGTAAGCAAGCCCTTTTGATCTAGCTACTAACATAAAATATGCAGCTTGCAAAGATGAATTGCGCAAGATAGTTTCAAGCGACAAGGCTTGGTTTTTTGCAAACATATCTGCAACTGGCATGTGGGGAAAAAGGTGCGGTAAATGAGTGTAAAATTCAAGATCATAGGCAAAAATTGCAGTTACTGGTGCGGAGCGAGTTTTTTCCAGATTGCCTGGCACTACGCAATCAAGTAGTAACTTTTTTTGCTCCTCAGAATGTATAAAAATCACCCTTAAAGGAGAGCAATTAAACGAAGTTGATCCATATTTTGACACATCATATATTTCGCGCAATAATTGCGGGTCAACTTGTTGCTCAGAAAATTCATAGCAAGTTCTGTATTTTAAAAATAATTCGTCTATATTCATAATGTCTAAGATTTAATATTTCTAGTTTCTGTGGGTAGGTGAACTACTAATCCATCTAATTCTTTGGTCATGATCACTTGACAACCTAATCTAGATGTTTTTGTAAGGCCAAAGGCTAAATCCAGCATATCTTCCTCTTCCTCCTTGGGGTTTGGCAAAACGTCGTACCACTCTGGGCTAACAACTATATGACACGTGGAGCAGGCTAGGGCCCCTTCACAAGCACCTTCTAATGGTATATTATTTTCACGAGCGATGTCTAAGATCGATAGACCTTCGTTTGCCTGAAGGGCAATAGTTTTATTGCCGATGATAAAAGATATTTTGAGCACGTGATTTTGAGTATGATTTTATTTTTATACGAATCTTTTCAAATATTATAGCATATAATCTTGACTTTCCAATGCAAGAGTATGTATCATTATGGTAGAATATTATATGGTAAAAAAATGTTTGCAGTTATTAACACTGGTGGAAAGCAGTACAAAGTTACGCACAATAGCATCATTAAGGTGGAAAAACTTGAAGGATTAGCCGGAAGTAAGATCGAATTCAAAGATATATTAATGGTAGGCGAGAATCTGAAAGCCTCTTTTATAGGGAGCCCTACAGTCCAAGGCGCTAGAGTTGTTGGAGAAATCTTGGCGCAGTCTCGTGCAGATAAAATTATTGTTTTTAAGAAAAAACGTAGGCATAACTACCGTCGTAAGAATGGCCATCAGCAGTTTATTACTGAGGTTAAGATTGTAGATATATCTAAAGAGTAACAGTAGAAAATAAATTTTTAATAAAGAGCTATGGCAACGAAAAAGCAAGGCGGTAGTAGTAGTAATGGAAGAGACTCCGCCTCCAAACGATTAGGTGTAAAAAGATCAGACGGTCAATTTGTTTTGGCAGGTAACATACTAATAAGACAAAGGGGTACTAAATGGTATCCTGGTAATTATGTGGGTTTAGGTAAAGATCACACTATATACGCAAAAGAAGACGGTTTTGTAGCTTTTACTAAAGGTGTAAAAAACAGGGTGTTCGTAAATGTAGTGCCAGTTTTATTTGATCCAGCGTTTGAGGAAGAAATGATTGCAATGGAAAAGGTTATTTCGGACCAAAAAATTTCAGTTGAAGCAAATAGTTAACTTAAAGGATAAGGGTAGATTAATAAAATGGCAAAGAAAAATAAAAATATTCTAGTAAGACTAGTTAGTACTGAGGGTACTGGATATTTTAAAATTAAAAAGCGTAATCCAAAGACTCAAACTGAAAAATTATCTTTTAGAAAGTTTGATCCAAAGTTGCGTAAGCATGTAATGTTCAAGGAAGAAAAAAATAAATAAACTCATATGTCCGTTGTAAAAATACGCTTAGCCCGAGGTGGAGCAAAAAAAAGACCTCATTATAGTATTGTGGTAGCTAGATCGAATGCTCCTAGAGATGGTGCATTTTTGGAAAAAGTAGGTCACTATAATCCTATGCTTGAAAGAGATAACCCTGCGAGGGTAGTGTTAAAAGTTGACAGAATAAATCATTGGATGAGTGTCGGTGCTCAGCCTACTGAGAAAGTTTCACATTTTATTTCTCTTAAAGGAGCTACGTTAACAGAAAAAATTAAAAGCAAACTTGCCAGAACTGTAAAAAAACGTTCTGAAAAGCAAAGTAATCCAATCACTGGCTAAAGCCTTCAAGCAAGATCCTTCGGCCGCTAAAGATGAATTATCTTTGGTGGTTTTAGAAGAGATCCGTCGTATTTTTTGCCGAATTAGCTCAGTGGCCAGAGCAACCGCCTTGTAAGCGGTAGGTCGTCAGTTCAACTCTGACATTCGGCACCATGCATTTGATGTATATGATATTTATAATAATTGATTTTTAAGTTGCTAGCTTTTGCTGACTGTTTACTAGCGCAATAGAGGGCAAGAGGATTGCTCATAAATCATCAAGTTCATTATAAGTAGTAAGTTTTATCCCGATCATTATAAAAAAATAGCTCTGTATATCTGCCCCAATGGGTGATGTTATTTAAGGTGCTTTGTGCATCAATGGGCGAGAGTTTATCTTCTAGTAGCGATAAAAAGCGTTTTTTAGGAGCTGTTCGGGAAGGTCTTTCTTTAAGAGTGTCGCGTATATAAGAGATAATTGGTAAGTGACGTACTAAATGCTCAGAAAATATTTTTTTGCGTTGGCTCACATCTGCTTCTGCAAGCATATGTCCTGCGGGTGTTAAAGATACGCTATGTTCATTAACAACTAGAAAATTTAGCAACTCTAAAAATTCGGTGGCTGCAATTATTTCTATTGCATTTAGGTTGCATCCAGTATCTAGTAAAGCTAGTGGTGTTTCTTCAGTTTTAGTGCTGATGTATTCAATCAATCCATAAAAGGATGAAAAAAATGGTACGCGGTAATATAAATCTGCACGTTTTATGGTTTTATTAGATATTTGATCTGCAATAAAAGAGCCATATACATTTTCAATATATTTAATAACTTCAGGGTCTTTGATATTGCGGGGTCTTTGCGACTCGATATCCATTTGCTTTAAAACAGCTCCTGGTTTAGCGCTTAGAATAATAATTCTATCAGCCAATAAAACGGCTTCTTCTATGCTGTGAGTTACTAAAAGTATTGATTTTAATGGTATGCAATTATCGCTCCATAAATCAATCAAATCAGCCTTAAGGGTATTTGCTGTTAATACATCCAGAGCAGAAAATGGCTCATCCATTACTATCATTTCCGGATCCATTACAAGAGCTCTAGCAATGCCAAGTCTTTGTTTCATTCC
>CANGHM010000080.1 GCA_947453775.1 Rickettsiales bacterium
ATAAAAAATACTAAATTAAATTGTTATTGCGGTTGAAACTTGAGGCTTCAAGTTTTGTAATATTACCCATATATGGCACTAAACACTTGGGTATATCTACTGACCCATCGGCATTTTGATAATTTTCAAGAATTGCTGCGATTGTTCTGCCAATTGCAAGAGCAGAGCCATTGAGTGTATGCACAAATGTATTTTCACTACTACCAAATTCTTTATATCTAGCATTCATTCTTCTTGCCTGGAAATCTTTGCAATTCGAGCAGCTAGATATTTCACGATATTTAGACTGAGATGGCATCCACACTTCTATGTCGTAAGTTTTACTTGATTGAAATCCCGTATCACTAGAACATAGTAACATAACGCGATATGGTATATCTAATTTTTTTAAAATTGTTTCTGCTGCAGCAGTAATATATTCATGCTCTTTTTCTGATTCTTCAAAAGAAGTAATACTAACCAATTCTACTTTAGAAAATTGATGCATACGCATTAAGCCTTTTGTATCGCGCCCTGCACTTCCAGCCTCCGATCTAAAACATGGTGTGTAAGCGACCATGCGCAAAGGCAATTCCTCAGGGGACAAAATTTTATTTGCCACCATGTTAGTAAGTGAAACTTCTGCGGTAGGTATCAGTCTAAAGTCTTCAAGCACTTTGAATGAATCTTGAGCAAACTTAGGCAACAAACCAACATTATACATCGCGCTATCTTTGACTAAATATGGCGGAGAAACCTCAGTAAATCCGAGCTCTTTTGTATGATAATCTAGCATAAAATTTGCCAAAGCTCGCTCAAGCATTGCCAAAGAGCCTTTTAGCGTAGCAAATCTTGAGCCTGAAATTGTTGCTGTTTGCTCGGTATCTAGTAGGCCTAAATTGTTACCAATATCGGAATGATGCTTTATAGCACGGGTTTTATCGGGCTTGCCAAAACTGCGCATTTCTTCATTGCACTCTTCAGTTAATCCAAATGGCACTTCTAAATCAAGAATGTTTGGTAGGTGATCAAGTAAATTATCCAGAGCTTTATTTTCTATTAAACGAGTTAATTCATCTATTTTATCTTTTATATGAATAGCGCTATCTTTAAGCATTTGTGCATCTATGCTATTTTTATCACTAATGCCGTTCATTTTATTAGCCAATTCTTTTCTAACTCTTTGCAAATCTTGGCATTCAGCGATATGCTCTCGTCTGGCTGAATCGAGCTTTAAGATTTTATCGGCCATAGGCTCCATACCCTTTAGCTTAAGGTTGTGATCTAACTTTTCTGGATTAGATCTGATCCATTTAATATCTATCATGAATTACCATATATTGATTAATATTTTTACAAACTAATATTGAAATTTCATACAACACGCACATAGGCAAAGCAAGAAACAACTGACTCATAACATCTGGAGGAGTTAAAATACCCGCCAATGTGAAATTCAATACTATTACTATACGTCTATTTCTTATCATACCCTCAAGAGAGATTATTTTCAACAAAAACAACACAACTAATATAACCGGCAGTTCAAACGCCATACCAAAGGCCAACATAAAGCTTAAAACAAAATCTAAATACTCAGTGATGCGGGCCTGGAAAATTAGTTTTTGCTTTGCAAGTTTATCAAAACTTAAAAAAAATTCCAAAGCATTTGGCATCGCAATAAAATAAACAAATAAACATGCGCAAATAAAGAGCACGGGAGCTAAATATAGTAAATTTTTTGCTATTTTGCGCTCATAATTCTTCAAGCCCGGTGCAATGAATTGATAAACCTGAAAACTCACAAGCGGAATGCTTAAAGCCCACGCGCTATAAAACACTATTTTTAGATAAGTAGTAAATACCTCTGTAATACCAGTGTGAATAACTTGCACATCGTCGCTGTGGATTCTAGCAAGTGGAGCTATAAGAATTTCATATAACCACTGTTTATAATAATAACTTATCGCAAAAGCCAAACAATAAAAGATCATCACTTTTAGCAATCTATTTTTAAGCTCTATTAGATGATCTTTATAAGTTAGCATTTCACTTGCCAGATTCAAGTAAATTTTCTATGCTTTTATCCAGACTATCTTGATCTTTATCGGGACTAGCTTGATCTTTACTTTTGGTCTTATTATCGCCAAATTCTATTTTTTCTAGCATCTGATCAACATAAGGCAATTTAATAACTTTTGCTAAAGATTGCTGCATAATATTAAAACTTTCGCAGTCTTTTAGCCAATTGGGGTATTGATTTTCGTTGCAAGACTTAATAAATGAATGCAAATTATCGTATGCGTAAATATGCTTTTGTGAAAATGCCATAGTAGCAAGAACAAAAACACACAAACTAAGCAACACGCCGTTAAGCAAACCAAGCAGCGCCCCAAATGTTTTATCAAGCAAACCTCCACATATTGGTTTAATCAGTTTTTTCACCTTACCAAATAGCAAAGAGCAAACAATAATACTAACAATGTAAGCAATCGAGCATGAAGCAATTTTTATTATAATCTGCGATTCAATATGCTCACTAATAATTTGCTCAGCCGAAGGAAATAGTATTGCACTTAGTAGTATTGATGCTAAAAAAGTAATATTACCTAAAGTCAGAGTAATGGCTCCCTTAAATAGGCCTGAGGTAAAAAGAGTAATAACAATGCTGGATAATATAAAATCGACCAAATTTAGCATATTTTTAAAATTAGATTTTCAGTTACAATATAATCCATTGACACATCATGTTGCTCATGAGGTATTATATTAAATAAATATTGCTCAAAACACAATCCTATCTTTATTATATCGCTATTTTGATTGGCAAAATATCGATCATAATACCCTTTGCCATAACCTAGTCTATAACCATTTTTATCGAATGCTAAAGCTGGCACTAAAGCTATTTGAGGGGTAATTGCATCGCAAGATATCGTCTCTAGAATACCTAATTTAGATATTTGCAAATTATCACCTAAGCTATATTTGTAAAATAATATTTCAGAATTAACTATTTTAGGCAAAGCTAGAATTTTATGGCAATATGCCATCATAATATGATCTATTTTTGGCTCATGAAAAATAGCGCAATATAATCCTAATTTTTCGAATCTTAAAGTATTTAAAAGCTCATTAATATTATTCATTATTCTGCTAGAAAGATCAAAGCCTCGTGCTTGGCTACTAGATTTAAGAATTTTGCGTAAATAGATTTTTTCACCCAAACTGCGCATATTGAAAATTGACAGATTAAAGTATTTCATATAACCTAAATTATAGCACAACAAGGGTATCATGAACATTTTAGCGATCGAAACTAGCTGCGGTAAAGCTAGTGTTGCAATTTATAGCGGTAAAACCACTTTAGCATTTGCTCAAACGCTGGAGAATAACACTCAAGCCGAAAGTCTTTTTGCCCTGATAGATAAAGTTTTTGCCCAAACTAATCTTGGATACAACCAAATTGATTATCTTGCAACTACCACTGGCCCTGGCAGCTTCACCGGTATCAGGATAGGCCTGAGTGCCTCTAAAGGCATTATATTGGCTGCAAAGCATATTACACCTTGCACATTTTCTAATTTTGAAGTAATGGCATTTAGAGCATTAAAACAAACTGCTAACATTGAAACTATTATAGTAGCACTGGAGTGCTCTGCAACGACTATTTATATACAAAGCTTTAATTGCCAATTGCACGCTTTAAATGATCCGCAAATTTTAAATATATCCGAGCTATCACTATACCTAAATAGCTACAGTGGCACCTTAGCTATTACCGGCAGTGGCATAAACATCACAAAAGATATTATACTAGAT
>CANGHM010000081.1 GCA_947453775.1 Rickettsiales bacterium
AGTCTGGAATTCTCTTTTCGCACCTTAGCTTTCGTGCTATTGGCATTTTTATTACTCACAAACTACGAAATAGCTTTGGCTGGTTCATCTAAAGAAACTGACCCAATCGGGTATCAGTTATGTCAGATTGTGACCGTTATGAGTAGTGGGACTGCAAAAGCTATTGCGATAGTGGCATTAATTGCTGTAGCGATTGGTATGTTTATGGGTAAAATTAATTGGGGTGTGGCTCTTACTACAGCTGCAGGAGTAATAGTTATGTTTGGCGCGCCAGCGATAGTAAAATTCTTGGGAGGAGTAGAAACAAGCGATTGTATTCGTTAGCGATTCAATAGGGTAGTTTTACGATATCAGAGTCTTATTTCTGTCCCCTTTGGCTTATCGCTAAGGGGATTCTCTTTTTTGATCTGCTAGATATTTCTAAATTTGCTTTTTTATTTGATTGATGATCCTTAAGTAAGCTGTACTTTATATTGAGTAACTCTATTTGACGATTAATCGATAGCTTTTGATTGTTTGCTAACGTAGCTTGAGCTTTGCTGCCATTTTTTTTGCTTAGTTTGATAGTTTCTAAAAATTTATTTGTCTCGTCTTCTAAGTATTGAATTTTCACATCTGTAATTCCTTGCGTTTTAAAGCCTAATATTTCCGCAGCCTTTTCTGAAACATCAAGAATTCTGTTATATACAAAAGGTCCTCGATCGGTCAGCAGTAAAATAAGTTCTTTGTTATTACGTAGATTAGTTACTTTAATTAGAGAGGGTAGGGGGAGGGTTTTGTGGGCTGCGGTTAAGTGGTGTCTGTTGAAAATATCACCATTTGCTGTCAGCTTATTATGAAAATCCTTGCCATACCAAGATGCTTTACCTGTCTGTGTATAGTTTTTATCTACTGACTGCATTGGTTTATAGGTTTCGCCATTTTGTTTATATGCTTGACCGGTTTTATAAGAACCTGGGTATGCTAAATGATTTGTTGAAGTATCATTTTTAGAGCATCCGGTAAAAATAAAAATAAGCATTAAGAGTTGATAGTGAAAAATTTTCATATTTTTGATTTAATAAGTTCGATAGAGTGGTAAAATATTGCTAAAATACTACAAGAGTGATATAGTGTGCTTATTGCGATTGAATGCAAATACAAAATGTACCCAATTAATATAATATTTTATTTTTATCTATAAATCAACTTATGAATATACTTTCTGTTCCAGGCGGACAAAAACTAGATGGCATGGTTTATGTTAGTGGGGCCAAAAATGGAGCGTTGCCTCTGCTAGCATTATCCTTACTTGCATCAGATATAATGTATATTAGCAATCTACCTGTTTTAACTGATACACAAGCAATGATGGATTTGCTAAAGCATTACGGCATGGTGGTAGATTTGGATACTTTAAATAACAAGGTAAGCTTAGATCCTGCAAATCTTGCTAATAATAATCGCAATTGCTATGTTGCAAGTAAAATCAGGGCGTCAATATGGCTTTTAGCCCCATTGCTGGTAAGGTTTGGATGCGCAACATTGCCACTCCCGGGCGGGGACGCTATTGGAGCTAAGGGTTCTGGCGTGCGCAAGATAGATTTACATATTGCTTTACTTGAGAAAATGGGAGCTAAAATTTCAAGTGCAAATGGCTATATCCAAGCAACCTTAGAAGGAAAATTGCAAGCTACTAATTTTATTTTTAACAAAGTTTCTGTTGGTGCAACAATTAATGCTATTTTAGCCTGCGTTATGGCCCAAGGGGTATCTTGCATTGAAAATTGTGCAATTGAGCCAGAAATAGTCGATATGTGTGAATGCTTGATAAAAATGGGCGCTATAATCGAAGGAGTAGGCAGTAGGGTGCTAAAAATTACGGGCGTTGACCAATTGGGCGCTACAGAGCATAAAGTAATTCCAGATCGCATAGAGGCTGCTACGTATATGATGATGGCTGCTATTACCGCTGGAAGAGTAGAGATAGTAGGTATTGCATCTCATATGCTAGAGAGTTTTTGCGCAAAGTTGATAGCAGCTGGGGCGCAGGTAGAATATCAAAATCAAAGGATTTTGGTAACTGGTAGTCGTAGTATTTTGCCAGTGAATGTAAGCACCGCTCCTTTCCCTGGTTTTGTCACAGATTTGCAAGCGCAGTTTACCAGCTTAATGGCGCTGTGTAGCGGTAGTTGCTATATTGAAGAAAATCTTTATGAAAATCGCTTTATGCATGTTGCTGAATTAAATAAAATGGGGGCAAATATCACGATCGATGGCAATCGGGCTAACATTGTTGGTGTGCAGTCTTTGAAGGGAGCAACTGTTTATGCCTCAGATATTAGGGCTTCAGTTTGTTTGTTAATGGCTGGCTTGATTGCAAGCGGTACTACAATGATTAAAGACGCTTATCATTTAAGTAGGGGGTATGAAAATTTTATCGGCAAATTGGCTCTCTGCGGTGTTAAAGTAGAGTTTATTCTGCCTGAAGAGCAATACCAACTGGGCGCAATCTCAGATGTAGTATAATGCCTTTATTTCAAAAGATTAGGTATTAATTTCATCTATTCTAGATTATTATAAACTTCCTGCTTGCTATCAAAGATTTATGCTATATACTATAAAACGTGGCTGATATTAAGAGCTATGCAAGGTCGCCGAAAAAATATAGCCCCATAAGTATAGGGTCATGAGTACTTGCAAGATTGTTTAGTTCGGGTTGCGTAAGCTATTATTTTTTTTACTTACTTTATTATTTGACAATAGTGTTTAGAGACATTGTTCTTAAGTCATCAGCCAGGGTTGCATTATGCACCACTGCGTGCATAATTTTTTATAAATTAACTTAAAATAATTCATACTTAACTTTATGAAAATAATCTCGCGCTACATATTAATACCTATAGTTTCTATATTGATGGTTTTTTTATCAAATAGATTATACTCTTTGAAAAATACTTGCAAATTATATAAAAATACTGAAGGTGTTTTGGTAAAAGATGTGAATGGGTTCAATATACTTATTGATATTAATGATGATTGTGTGAGTAGATCTATTCTCGTTCATAAGCAATGGGAGGCTCATTTGCAAAATGCGATTAAAAAACTTGTGCATCCTAATGATAGAGTTTTAATTATGGGTTCACACATTGGTTATCATGCGGTTTTAATTAGTAAAATTATTGGCGAAGGTGGTAAGGCTTGGATTTTTGAAGCTAACCCACATACTTATACATTTTTGAAGGCTAATATTGCACTAAATGATATTAATAACGCGGCTATATATAATAAAGCTGTTTTTTCTAGTAATACCACATTGTCATTTAATCAAATCACTAAAGGTAATACTGGTGGTTCAAATTTATTTGCAGATTATGGTAAATCAAAGGAGCCCCTAGCGTTTGAATATACATCGATTCCAGTAGAGGCGGTAAGTATTGATTCTATGCCGGATATATCAAGTATTAATGTTATACAGATGGATATAGAAGGTTGTGAGTCTGATGCTGTATATGGGGCAAAAAATTTGATTGATAACTCTCCTAGTTTGATAGTCATACAAGAGTGGTCGACTGCGATGATCAAAGATATGGATGTTTATCTAAAATTTTGGCGATCCAAAGGATATAGAGCTGCAAGAATAGAAGATGCTTATTTAATTGAAATGAGCGATGAAGAGTTGAAAGTTCCTTCTCATATAGATATTATTTGGGCCAAAAATCTTGATCAGATTATGAGTAGTTTTAATAAAAAATCTTGATCAAAAAATGGAAGCTCTGAATATTTTAG
>CANGHM010000082.1 GCA_947453775.1 Rickettsiales bacterium
AGTAACCCAATTACCTCATACCAGCGTCAGTTTATTAACCCAGGCGCAATATGTTGCAATTAAAAAAGAACTAGATTTAACCAATATACATGATGCCCAGAAGCATATGAGCAAAATTTTATTCACTCTTCCCATAATAAAAAGTTTTGATAAAATTATTGCTATACCTAATATAAACTATTATGATAAATCTTTTTCAGGTAGCGTAACGAGTGTTTTTGCACCCAAATATGTATCCAAAACCATTCATCTAAATATAAAAAACCTTTAATACATTTATGAATAATTACGCCAAAAATATTTTGATATGGGTTGCTTTAGTTTGTAGCTTAATAGCAATATTTCATTTTACACAAACTGGTGGATGGTCTAATAACTCCTCCAAACTTTCTTTATCGCAATTACTAGCAAAAGTCGATGAAAAGCAAGTGGCATCAGCTAATTTTCAAGGCAGAATAATCGAAGGCAAACTTACTGACGGACAAAGCTTTGAAACATATGTGGGGGATTTTCAAGGGTTGATAAATAAGCTATACGATAATGGTGTAGAAATTGAAGTAAAACCTCTAGAAACTAAGATGAATTCATTTATCAACATTATGGTTGCTTGGTTTCCAATGTTTTTGCTAATAGGGGTATGGGTATTTTTTATGCGCCAAATGCAGTCTGGTGGAGGCAAAGCGATGGGATTTGGCAGGTCGAAAGCAAAATTAATATCCGACAAATCAAAAGTAACTTTTAATGATGTGGCCGGTATAGACGAGGCTAAAGAAGAGCTAACCGAGATTGTAGATTTTTTAAGAGACCCATCTAAATTCCAAAAATTAGGGGGTAAAATTCCAAAAGGATGCCTATTAGTTGGCCCCCCAGGGACAGGTAAAACATTACTAGCTAAGGCCATAGCTGGCGAGGCAAATGTGCCATTTTTTAGCATATCTGGATCAGATTTTGTTGAAATGTTTGTAGGGGTTGGGGCAAGTAGAGTAAGAGATATGTTTGAACAAGGTAAACGAAACGCTCCATGTATCATTTTTATTGATGAAATAGATGCGGTAGGAAGACACAGAGGAATAGGACTAGGCGGCGGTAACGACGAACGCGAGCAAACTCTAAATCAAATGCTTGTGGAGATGGACGGCTTTGAGTCCAATGAAGGTGTGGTTATTATTGCCGCTACTAACAGACCCGACGTGCTTGATCCAGCGCTACTTAGACCAGGTAGATTCGATCGCCAAATTTCTGTCTCTAACCCTGATATTGATGGCCGTGAAAAAATATTACGTGTGCATTTAAAAAAAATCCGCCACAACTCTAAAATTCATGTTCGCGATATAGCAAAGGGTACACCTGGTTTTTCAGGAGCGGAGCTTTCTAATTTGGTCAACGAAGCGGCCTTACTTGCTGCTCGCAAGAATAAAAAAGAAGTTGAGATGCAAGATCTAGAAGACGCAAAAGATAAAGTTATGATGGGTCCTGAGCGTAGATCTATGGTTATGTCGGAGGAGGAAAAAATGCTCACCGCTTACCATGAAAGTGGTCATGCCATAGTTGCCATCCACTCCCCCGCTTCTGACCCTATCCATAAAGCAACAATCATTCCACGCGGCAGAGCGCTGGGTATGGTAATGCGTTTACCTGAAAGCGATCGCTTGTCTTTAACAAGAGAAAAAGCTTATGCTGACCTGGCTGTTGCAATGGGGGGAAGGGTTGCAGAAGAGCTAATATTTGGCCATGAAAAAGTCACATCTGGGGCATCATCAGATATCCGCATGGCAACTAGTTTATCTAAAGCCATGGTAACAGACTGGGGCATGAGCGATAAAGTTGGACCAATTTATCATGGCAATAGCGAAGATGCTTACGCTGGCATTAGAGGAAATTCACCTAAGTCTGAGTACACTGGTAAAATTATCGATCAAGAAATTGAAAACTTAGTACAGATGGGTTATAAAACTGCACATAAAATTTTAAACGAACATATCGACCAGTTGCATATTTTAGCCAAAGCCTTAATTGAGCACGAAACCCTTAGCGGTCATCAAATTAAGAACCTTATTGCCGGTAGAGATATAGACAGCGAGCATACTGCAGATCTAAATAATCATAAGATAAGCAAAGTTGCGAGCAAAACCATCAAATCCCCTAAAGCAAAAAAAGAAAAAGCTCAAGAAGAGTAAAGTATGCCAAGATACAAGGCAATAATCGAGTATCTTGGATCACCCTATCTAGGCTGGCAAAAACAATATGGTGTTAAAACCATCCAAGAAGAAATCCAAAATGCTATCTATAAGCTTTCAAGCCAAAGAGTAAATGTTATTTGCGCTGGCCGCACAGATGCTGGTGTGCATGCTTTAGGACAAGTAATCCACTTCGATTTACAAAAAAATTTTAAAGAATTTGAGTTACTAAGAGCATTGAATTTTTATCTGCAAGAGAGCTTTATTAGCTTTTTGCAAATTCATATAGTTGACAGCTCATTTCATGCAAGATTTTCTGCTATATCACGGCACTATCTTTATACTATTATCAACCGCACTGGCCCCTTAGCCTTACAAAAAGATCGAGCTTATTTTATTTATCACCCACTAGATCTAGAATGTATGCAGCAAGCAGCTGAGTTTTTCATTGGTCAACACGACTTTAGCTCGTTTAAATCTAGCCAATGCTGCGCAAAATCTAGTATTAAAACTCTTTATAAGCTCAGTATTGAGAGGATTGATGAGCAAATTAATATCTATGTTAGTGCAAATGCTTTCTTACACCACATGGTGCGCAATATCGTAGGGACACTAGTCTTAGTGGGGCAAAAAAAAATGCCCGCAAATAAGATATCCGAAATTTTGCAAGCCAGGGATCGCAGCAAAGCTGGCCCCACAGCCCCAGCAGCAGGATTATACTTTTTACGAGCTGAATATAATTAATTGAGGTTTATTTCCATAAGTTTTTCATCTTCTCAAAAATACTACTAGGCTGTTTCTCGCTATCCATTTCTTTATCCAGGGCTTGGAGTAATTCGCGCTGTTTGCTAGTAAGATTTTTAGGCACTTGTATTAGAACATGAGCTATTAGATTACCTCGATTTTTAGAATTACTAGTAGTCATACCCTTTTGCTTTATAACTATTTGCTTGCCATATTCTGTTCCCGCAGGAATAGTTAAAGTAAGAGTTTGTCCTTCAATATCCAAGATATCTATAGTACCACCTAGCGCAAGAGTGGTAAAACTAATTGGCACTTGGCAATGCAGGTTTGCCCTGTCGTCGACTTTAAAAATTTGATGAGGCTTAACACTAATTGCAATATATAAATCTCCTTGCTCTCCTCCTCTGTATCCAGCATCACCAAATCCATTTTTACGCAATCTCATACCATCACAAACTCCTTGTGGTATGTTAATAGTAACGGATGTATTTTTTTTATAATGCCCTGAGCCAGAACACTTGGAACAAGGATCTTTAATGATTTGTCCTGATCCGCTGCAAGTAGGACACTGCCTTTCCATAGCAAAAAAGCCTTGTCTTACATGTATAGCACCTCTTCCTTTGCAATCTTGACAAGTTGTGGTACTAGTGTTTTGTTTACTACCCTTCCCACTACAAACCTCACACATCACCTCGCAATTAAAGGATATATTTTTAGAGCATCCAGCAAAAGCTTCTTCTAAAGATATACTTAAATTATACTGCAAATCTGCACCTTTGCTTTTAGCTTGGCCTTTAGAGCTTCTGCCCCTACCTCCACCA
>CANGHM010000083.1 GCA_947453775.1 Rickettsiales bacterium
ATTATTAATAGATTAACGCTGAAGTTAATTCATAAAATAAGTTGCATTAAATTATTGACAGCAATATCTTTTTACATTAAAGTATAATTTTAATTTTAAAATAAGTAATAATCACATGTCATTCAATACAAACGATTCCTCGCGATATATTCAGGGTTTAATATTTGATATATTAATCGACATATGCATTGAAGACGCCAAGGAAAAGGTTGCGCTTGGTAAAATTAACACGAGTACATATATCGATATAAACCAAAAAGCCTTACAGCAAGCTGAAGAAATCTTGGCCATAGTATGCAAAAATGGTTACGATAATTTCGCTAAAAAACTTTTTAAGTCACTGGAAGAAATCGCAAAGGTGCCAGAAAATCAATATTGTTAAACTAATTTTCATAATGCATAATATTCAGCCTGTTATTATGGCGGGTGGGTTTGGGCGGCGCCTCTGGCCCCTGTCTACAACCTCTTGCCCTAAGCAGTTTTGCAAGTTTGGAAGTAATTTTAGCTTCTTTCAAGATACTATTATTCGTAATTATCCTTTAGGAAAACCTATAATTATTGTAAATAAAAATCATTTAGAAATTAGTATAAAACAAATCAATCAACTCAGCATTCAATGCGATTTAATTATAGAAGATAAGCCCAGGGGTACGGCAATTTGTGCGTTTTTAGCCGCCAAAATTTCGCAGCAAAGAAACTTGAATTGTGTAGTTTTGATACCATCAGATCATATTATTCACAATCAGCACTTATATTTGCAAACAATATTACAAGCATCAAAATTAGCCAAGCAAGCTGAAATAGTCACAATTGGGCTTGAGGCGAATGCTCCAAATGTTGACTATGGCTACATTCACTCCTCATCGCAGATAGCTCAAAATATTTATCTTTCTAAGGCTTTTATAGAAAAACCATCGCTGGAAAAATCCACACAATATATTGATACTAGAGAGTTTTTTTGGAATAGTGGAATCTTTTTGTATAATCCTGAAAAATTATTAACATCGATCAGCAATATTTGCAGCAATTATTATTCTCAAATTGAAGAAATCTGGAATAGTAAAAAAATCGCTGACCATCTTACCTGGTTATGTGCTGATTTATATCGCAATTTGCAAAGTAAAAGCTTTGATAATGATTTTGTTGCGCATATTCACAATATGCTTATGGTCAAAGGTATGTTTCATTGGCAAGATATAGGCAGCTTAAAGCGCTTACTGCAGAGTGTGATAGCATCTAACACCCAGATTCATAAAAAAAATAGCAGCAATTGTTGGATTAGACACGACAAAACAAGAACTTTTATTATGAGTGTGCAAAATCTATTAATTCTGAGTGGTACAGATTATTTGATCTCAGCTAAGCAAAATAATATCGATGAGCTAATAGCAAAAATAGCAAACCTCAAGCAGAAATTAGATGATTGATTAGAATGATTAATGCTCCATTTGATTGTGTTTACCAAATTGAGATTCCTGAAGTATGTAGTCTTAGTTTACTCGATGAGCTATAGTCAATTGATTTGAGGTTTGCTGGCTTGCCTCGCTGCACCCTTTATTATGTGACAGTAGTGCTATAGGCTACTTCTAATATCAAACTTCAACTTATTTTACTATACAGAAAATATTTTTATAGATATAGCTGGTATTTTTAATGGATCTATTTTATAATCAGACTCATCTTATTAAAAACTATCTATATTTTTGTTAAAATAATAATATTTTTATGCTAAATAAATTGCGAATAACAACCCTTTCCCTCATACTTTCGTTTACCTACGCCCATAGCGCTTTTTGGACAGAGCCAAATAATGATAGCATACAACTGCTATGGGTAGATGATCTTAACGAGCATCATAAAAGTTATAAAAGTTATAATTACATTCGTGGTGGTAAACAAGTATCGCAGCATGAATTTTTAAAATCAATTGAAGAACTTAAAGAAAAAAATCAGATGCACGATCTAATGCATAAGGAACTATTATCTTATTCAAATGAAAATAATAGTATAAACAAAATATTTTATATTAAATTGCCTGATAAAAATATATTACATTATTCACCAAATGATATATTAGAAATCGATAATACTGAAGCAAACAATAAAAACATTATATTTACTTTAAAGTGCGCCAAGGAAGATAAAGCAAGCTCAGATTTAGATCATATGACTTGGCTAAATAATGATTTGAAACGCATAGAGACGGATATTAAAGGGCATATGACCAAATTGGATGAGTTTATTAAAGAGTGCGTGACGAATGATCAAGGGATTGATGATACACCTGAGGGAGATGTTAATTCAGAATTGGAAGATTGCATTGAGCGAAGAATAAACCTAATAGAAAAAATTCATACTCAGAAGCTGGAAAAAATAGAGAGCATCGAAAAGAAGTACTCTGAGGATCTCAAACAATCCGAAGAAAAAAAAGATGAGCTCATGACAGCTTGGCGCAACAAATTCGAAGAGCTAGAACGCTTGCAAAATATTGAAATGTCCGAAAGAGTACGACAAAAGTACCCAAAATATGCAGTAACAAATGCAAAATATCAAGATATGGTAAACAAAGTTGCACAAAGAGAAAAAGAGCTAGAGCAGATTGATAATCAACAAGAAGATTTGGATCTTGAGTTGAAAAACACAAAGAGTGCTTATAAAATTCAAAGCGATAAAGAACACGAGCATGTTAGATCTTTAAAAGATTGGCAAGAATTTATGCCGAAATGCAAGCAAAGGCTGCTTAAAGGGAAGAGCATTATCGAGCAGAAGGAAATAGAAGAGTTGAATAAGCCAAAAAAGCAAAATGAACTAGAGGAGCATATACAAAAGATACAATCGACACAACATTATCATGAGTTAGAGGCGTTCTATATCAGTTGCTTAAAGAAAGGTAAGTACGTGACGCCGCCCGATTGCAGTCCGTTTAATCCTGACATTGATGGGGATCAGGAGAGGGGTTTTCAAATCCAGGCTGACTTAGGCGATGTGAGCAGCTCTACTCAAGCAAATACTCCGAGCGGATCGAAAAAGCGTGTTACATTTGACCGTAATATTTCGGAAAGTTATGGGAGTGATGATGAGGAAGGGCCGGAGGGGGCGATCCCGGAGCAACAGAGTCAGGAGCAGGAGACGAGCCTGCAGCAGGAGCAGCTGAAGCTGGATCAGGCGAAGGAGCAACTGAATCAGAAGAAGAAGCAGGAGCAGCAGAAGCAGGATCAGCTAGATAAGAAGCAGCAGGAGCAGCTAGATAAGAAGAAGCAGCAGGATCAGCTAGATAAGAAGAGGCAGGAGCAGGAGCAGGCTGAGCTAGATAAGGAGAGGCAGGCTGAGCTAGATAAGGAGAGGCAGGCTGAGCTAGATAAGGAGAGGCAGGAGCCGCTGAATCAGAAGCAGCAGGAGACGATCCTGAAGCGGGATGGTAAGCTGACTCAGGGAGTTAAGCAGCTGCAGAAAAATTTGGCAGACCCTGATGTTTCTAAGTCACCTGGGCTTAAGGCCCATTCACCCTCAAGCACTCAAGCAAATACTCAAGGCCAAGAGCAAAAGGTCAAAGACAACGCGATGCAAGAAATTAACAGCTCAATAACCTCGACGCTCCATGCGGCGAAATCATTTACCGCGCAAGTAGCCAATATCGCGATCTCTCCAGTAGCAGCCCCAGCAGCCGGGCAAGATGCCAAAAGCTTTGCGTCCAAGGTTGGAGCGATTGGATTTGGCGGCTTTAACAGCCAGACTGC
>CANGHM010000084.1 GCA_947453775.1 Rickettsiales bacterium
AATTTTGGACGGTTTGATCTTCGGGCGATTAGCTAGGTACTTGAACATCTGCTCAGTGGTTAGAGGAAAATTATTGGCAATATTTTCTGCATTTTTATTCTTACTTGAGGATGGATCATCACTTTGCTTTTTCTCCTCTTCTTTCTCCTCTTCTTTCTTCTCCTCTTTATGATACTTTAGTGTTGATTGCGATTTTTCCTCACCTCTTGGGAAATCTTTATCTATATCTAGGCATTTTTTGATAATTACGCCCCTGTCGGATTTGTTAAATGCATCACAAATCCAAATTTGAACACAGTGTTCTTTACAGAGATTTTCAAAAGCATTCTCTTCAAGAAGGTTTTTCAACCTATACAGCAAGGATAGCTCTTCCTTCAGGCTTGAATCTCCAATTAGATAACTAATAATCTTCTCCCACGATTCCTGATCAAATTCAAACAAAACAATCGGATCAATAAAGAACACCACCCCTCTACAATAAGATTTCAATATTTCATCATCAGAAATGCCCCTATCTTTTAGAATATGAATAAATTTTATTGCAGCTTTGCTATTAAATAGATCTATACCTCCCAGCTTCGCCCTTGGCTCAGTTGGATTTTCATTAACACTTGATTCTATCTGATGATACTTTTTCTTAGCTAAGGATTTGAATACCTCTGTTATCAAACCATCTAATGATATTGTTGAATCCCGTAATGATTTGATAGCATCCTTAACGCTTGATTGATTATCTTGCTCTATCGCTGTCCCAATCTGCTTGCTAATGGAAGAAAATAATTTTGTTTTGCAATAAGGCAGGATCAAACGAGGATTTTTACTAGCGTGTATATACGATTTTACACTTTTCAATTCTATTAACTTCTCTAAAGAAGCCTGCCAAGAGTTATCATTTTTGTTCATACTCACTAAAAAAGCTGTTAATTGCTCCAAAGGCAAGTCATCAAAGTCCTGCGCACCGCTAGCTTTTAACGAGTTTTCTTCTTCAATAAACCTCTCTATCTCTTCTTTAGTGTATTGATTCTTAATAAAATTATAACATTGCTTACTCAAGTCATTTTCCTCACGCGCTTGATATGAGTTTAAAAACACTTTCTTCAGAACGTTAGGCGCATATTTTTTTACATATTTTAATAATTCATTTAAATTTTTTTGCGTTTGATTCTTATCTTGATTCTTATCTACTTCAGGCAAAAATTTTTTACACAATCGATTCCAAAAATAAGCTTGATTTTCATTGCTATAATCAATTTTGTGCATAAATGAAGGATAATTTTTATAGACTATATCTGCCATATTCTTAAGTAAATATTGTTTAAACAATAAACTTATTGCTTCATCCCGCTCATTTTGTGTAGCATCGCTTTTGATACAATTTTCGAATTGCTGTTTTTTTGTTGGCTGTGATTTTATTGGCTCTGATTTTTGTTTCATATAAATAATATATAAGTTAATTAATGGCTATATATAATGGCTACATTTTTAATTATATATTAAAAATAAAAATTATCAAGATATAAAGCATCTATTTAAATTATTTGTATAGATTTTGCAATTATTAGACTGAGTAAAAACGCATTTTATTTTTTGATGAAGATGAAAAGTATATATGCTTAATGGGAATTCTCACCAAAAAATAGCAGACTCTTTTAAAGCTAATATAGTCAATTAAGTTCAAATTTGCGTAATAGCGTGACATTATCTAAAGGAAAAATGGTAGAGCAAAGATTTACGTCAGAAAGTAATGACATGTGTGGAGCAAGAAAATAACATCCGGCAAGGCATCTATCAAATTTGAAATAGCAGCTAATACAGTAAGGAATTGGTATAAACGATATAAGCAAGAAGGGTATTATTTAGCCAAAAAAGTAGGCGGCAAAAAGGCTAGATTTACCAATCAAGAGATTGCAAACTATGTTGAATCTAATCCAAATTGCACATTATTGGAAATGGGTGGGCACTTCAATATGACATCAGTGGCTGATTATTACCACCCGGGTAGCAAAGCTTGATTGCAGGCAAAAGTATTAGCGCGGGCAAAAAATAGTGTTAGCTTGAAAGAAAAAAGTTATTTTTATGTCGTTTTCAAGTTTTTTCACCAGTTTTGGTAATGCTGTGGGCGGTGCCTTTGGTGGGGGGGTGTTTGCTTCCATAGGGCGGGCGGCCGGCGGGGCTTTGGGGAAATATTTCGATGAGGCATTTTATGCCCCGCCAGAATATTTTCACTACAAAACCCCGCTAGAGTTGTTGTATTTAAGCTCCAGTGCTCAGGGCCGAGCAATACCGCTAGTTTTTGGCCGGGCGAAAGTTTATGGCGCACTTATTTGGTCAAAACCTATTGACATGCGGGAAAACGACCAAACAAATATCGGGTATTTTAATGACAGTGGGAATGTGAAAAATATTCATCACAACATTAGCTACTTGTATTATGCAACTGTTGCTCTGGCGCTGTGTCAGGGGGAAATTTGCGCGGTAGAAAGAGTGTGGGCCAACGATCGATTAATCGATTTAGCTAAATATAAACACCGCATATATTTTGGCAGCAAAACGCAAAACCCAGACCCGGCAATTTTAGCAGAGCAAGGGGAAAAGGCTTGTGCTTTTAGGGACTTGGCCTATATCGTGCTAGAAGACTTTCCGTTAATTGAGTATGGCAACCAGGTGCCTGTGTTTGCATTTGAAGTGGTAAGAAAAAACACCGCTACTAATGAAAAGAGCGTCGAGCAGATGCTCACTTGCATTAACATGATTCCTGGTAGTGGCGAGTTTGTTTACGACACCCAAGTTGTGCACAAAATTTATAACGCGCCCCATGGGGCGCAGCTTAAAAGCACCCCTATTAATTGCAATAACTATAAAGGCATCGCCGATAGCCTGTATAGCCTGGATCAGCTGCTGCTTACTTGCCCAAACATTAAGGCTATTAGTGTGGTGGTGTGCTGGTTTGGCGATAGTTTGGATATAGCCTCGTGCAGCATCTTTCCAGCGACAGAGTATAGCGATGCAAGCACAACTACCTCCGAGCCTTGGCGTGTGGGGCATTTTACTCGCGCCAGTGCAAAAGTAATCGGCCGCGATGGAATATCGCCCCGATACGGCGGCACGCTAAATGATGCCAGCTTGCTTAGGTATTTGCGCGAGCTAAAGGGGCGGGGTATTGAGGTTAGTTTGTATCCGATGTTTTTTATGGACTTGCCGGGTAAACCATGGCGGGGGCACTTAACTGGGCAGGCCAGTGATATTGCGCATTTTTTTAACAAAGCAGATGGTTATAATAACTTTATTTTGCACTACGCTAGCTTAACTAAGGATTTGGTGGATGTGTTTATTATTGGCTCTGAGCTTAAAGGCATTACTAGCATTACAAAAGGTGGTAATAATGGCGATGGAGTGTTTCCTGCGGTCTTGGAGCTTGCGCAGCTTGCTAAAAAAGTGCGGCGCATAATGGGCCAAAGCGCGGGCCTTACATATGCAGCTGATTGGTCGGAATATCATCATGCCAATGGGGGGTGGTATCATTTGGATCCTTTGTGGGCTAGCCGGTATATCGACTTTGTAGGTATTGATGCATATGTGCCAATTACTAATGCGATGCATTCAAATATCACTAGCGAGCAAATCACTAAAGGCTGGGCTTCGGGCGAGGGTTTTGATTATGTTTTCAATGAGCAAGGCCAGCAAGAAGCAATTGAGGCAAAATATGCCTGGAAGAACTTTACTTATTGGTGG
>CANGHM010000085.1 GCA_947453775.1 Rickettsiales bacterium
AAGTTGAAGTTTGATACTAGAAAGCCTATACCGCTACTGTGGATATGCAAAACAAGCCAGGCAAGCCAGCAAACCTTAAATCAATTGACTATAAAGAGACAACGTACAATTCAATCCTTAATGATATTTAATATACAAATCTTTCTGATCACGCCCCTTGATTCAAATCCTATTTTAAAAATTATTTTTACAACTAATAAAAATTGTTTGGCAATATTTATAAGTTATAGTATACTATAAGTAGTACTAACTTATTTATATATACTTATGAGAAAAGAAGAGCTCGAGCTACAAATTATAACCATACTGCACGATCCAACACTATCAGATTCAGATAAGGCGCAAATAATAGCTCAAATTTTAAGCGAAAATCCTGGAATAAATAGATTAGATTTCTACAACAAAATCAAATATGATGACATAACAATCTTAACCAATGCTTTAAGGGGAAATAATACTATAGCGACCTTAAATTTAAGCACCAATAAGATTGACGACGCGGGGGCAAGCGCTCTAGCAGAGGGGCTAAAAGGAAATAGCACTATAACCTCATTAGAATTAGCCGGCAATAAGATTGGCGACGCGGGGGCAAGCGCTCTAGCTGACGCTTTAAAAGTAAATAGTACTATAAGAGACTTGTGTTTGAGAGATAACCGGATTCAAGATGATGGAGCAAGTGCTATCGCCCATGTTTTAGCACATAGTAATATCAATACTTTAGTTTTAGAGTATAACCAGATTGGCGATGCAGGAGCAGCGGCTCTAGCGCAAGCTTTAGAAAATAGTATTATAACCAGATTATATTTAACTCAAAACAATATTGGCGATGCAGGGGCAGCGGCTCTAGCACAGGCTTTAAAGAAAAATAAAACCATAACCAAGGTATATTTAAGAGATAACCAGATTGGCGATGCGGGAGCAGAGGCTATAGCACAGGCCTTAGAGGAAAACACTATTATAACCTCATTAAAATTAGGCAGCAATCAGATCGGCGCTGCGGGAGCAAAAGCTCTGGCAGGGGCTCTAAAAAAAAATAAGACTATAACAAAGTTAAATTTGGGTTGCAACAAAATTGGTGATCAGGGGGCAGTAGATCTATCAGAGGGGTTAAAAGGAAATAGTACCATAAGAGAGTTATTTTTGGAAGGTAACCAGATTGGTGATCAGGGGGCAGCGGATCTAATAGAGGCTTGCAAAACCAAGGCATCTGTAACTATACTGTACTTAGCTAGTAATTCTGGTATTAGCCCCCAGGGCGCTAAGCAAATGCTAGATGCGTTAATCTCGCCAATCCCAGAAAGCATCCAGCAAATGCTAGAGCATAAACTCGATCCACAGACTTGTTTAACACTTGCTCAGAAAACTCCTAATGCTCAGAAGAAAAGCGCATTGCAAAATATACATACTCTCTTAACCAAAAATACTAGTCTTGATCTATCGATGATATTTTTCGATACTTGGTATATAACAGCAAAAGAATTTGATGGTCCAGAATTTGTTGAAGCCCTTTTGCACAGTAAAAAGATTGAAAAAGAAATTAAAGACTATATCGACTCAGTCAAAGCACCCACCCCCGATAAGGCTAAACCATTGGACTTGTATGTTGCTTTAGCTTGCCAGAAGCATCCGGCACTACAAGAATACTTAGCCTCAGAAGATGTTAAAGCGAAAGTTAAAGACACCATTTTATCTGATGGTCAACTGTGTAAATCTTTATTGAAACAATATAAATCGCTGCAGTTAAACTTAAATGATGACACACTTAGAGAAATCAGTAAATTTTTAGATTTTTGGGATATCGCAAAACTATGCATTGCTAAATTATTACCTAATCAAGAGACCGAAGATTTAAGCACCGACACAGCACCTTGCGCAGCTGCAGCAGCAGAGGAGCCAATGCCCGAAGCTCAACCAAGCACCGAGGGAACCGATTTGGGAGCAGAGCAAACCCATACAGCACCTGATATTACAGGGTTATGCATAACAGCGCCATAAAATCAATGAAAGTCAAGGCCCCCCTGAGGGACCTATCGCCACCCTTTAGCTATCCCAGGATCAGTTGACTATACAAGCTTAAGAGATGATCTTTTGCCACTCTTCCTGGGAAATAATTTTAATACCAAGCTCGCTAGCTTTTTTAAGCTTCGAGCCAGAGCCCTCTCCTGCTACTAATATATCGGTATTGGACGATATAGCACTACCAACTTTAGCGCCGTTTTTTTCCGCCAAACTACGCGCCTCACTGCGCGACATAGAAGTTAAGCTGCCGGTGAAAACTATATTCATGCCGCTAATACTAGAATTATTTACAATAACATATTGGGCTATATTTAATGTTGCTATTAGCTTTTCACACGTTTGGATATTGCGTGGGTGGTTGGCAAACTCCAAAATTCCTTGCAGCGTTTTGCTCCCCAGCCCATCTATATCTTGCAATCTGGCGATCAAATTGGTATCGTTTTGCGCCAACTGATGCAGAAGTGTTAAAAAATTTTGCGCACTTATCGAATCTTTAGCTAAAGTAACTGAGTTATTTTGACCCAAATATCTTATACCCAATGAGTAGATAAACTTATCTAAAGTGGTGTCTTTTGCAACATAAATGTTTTGGAGCAGATTTTGCGCAGACTTTGCCCCCCACCCTTCCAGATTAGCCAATAAATCGATTTTATCACCCAAAGTAAATATATCTTCAGGTCCGTCAATAAGAGCCCTTTGCCGCAATGCTTTGATTTGCTTTTTTCCCAAACCCACAATATTTAAAGCATCTCTTGAAACAAAATGCGCAATGCGCTCAAAGACCTGATCAGGACATTGCCAAGTGTTATTACATCTAACAATAGCATCTAAATCGTTAATTTCAAGCTCATAGTTACACGAGGGGCATACCTTTGGAAGCTGAATTAAATCTACATTTTGCCGCCTAGATAGATCTGGCTCAGAAATTTTGGGTATCACATCTCCCGCGCGATATAAAAAAACATAATCCCCAATGCGAATATCCTTTCTTTCAATATCTTGGAAATTATGCAAAGTAGCCCGACTAATCTCCACTCCACCTATCGCAACAGGCTCAAGCTCTGCAACGGGAGTAAGTGCCCCCGTGCGCCCCACTTGAACCTTAATGCCAAGAAGCTTGGTAGAGGCAATGGTTGCTGGAAAGTTATAAGCAATCGCAAAACGCGGAGCCCTGCCAACAAAACCCAGACGCTCTTGCAGATCAAAGCTATTGATCTTAAATACCGTACCATCAATTTCATAACTAATCGTATCGCGCATGCGTATTGCTTGGTCGTAAAAATCGTATACCTCTTTAAGATTTTGTGCCAGCTTAGAAACTGGGTTAGTTGCAAAACCTAAACTTTGCAATTTTTGCAATAAATCAAATTGCTCGGCAGCAAAAGTTTTATCACTAACCTCCCCCACCCCATATGCGAAATATGCAAGCGGTCTTTGAGCAGTAATATTAGCATCAAGTTGGCGAATTGAACCAGCTGCCGCATTGCGCGGATTTGCAAATTCGGGCAAATTGCCAATTAACTGCTGCTGATTTAGCTTAATAAAATCATCTTTTTGTATGTATATTTCACCACGCACCTCAAAGATTTCTGGAGCATTAGCAATAAATTGCGGGAAATTGGCGATTGTTTTTATATTGCTGGTAATGTTTTCACCAACATAACCATCGCCCCTTGTAGAGGCATATTGCAACGCACCATCTTCATAATAT
>CANGHM010000086.1 GCA_947453775.1 Rickettsiales bacterium
ATAGCCAGAATCATTAACATTAAGCCCGATAGAAAAATATGTAACCAAGACAAATTTTAGCACAAACATGACAATTGCTTTTTTACTTGTTTGGCCACCGAAAAAAATTACCCAGCCGTGAAACATTAGATACAATATTAATAGCGCTGCAACAGCAACACGCAGGTTATCTTGCAAATTATAAAACATACTTTTATTGCTAGAAGTTAAATTTTTACCCCCATCTTTATCGGCAGTAAAAGCGCATACTGATGGTGAGGATAAAAATCTTTGCAGCATTTGATGCATGCAATTAATAATAGGCGCAGATAGGGGAAGCAAAGTTTTAGATTGCCTTACCGAATTGGTATAGCAATTTTCCAAACTATTACAAGTAAGTATTTCCTCAGTTAGCGTTTGTAATTTAGCATATATAGCAGGATCATTTTGCCTGGCATTGCTAATTATTTCTGAAGTTTCCCCCATAAACCCAGCATATTTAGAAAGCATATATGGATCGATTGTATACTTACATCCAATTGGCTCAACAGGTGTCCAGCCATCAATTAAACTCACACTAATGCAAACTTTATCATCTATGCGCTTAAGCTTTAAGGGCATATAAGTTAACTCTGGCCCCACGGGAATATCCCACATTTCGATAGTTGAGCCTTCTTTTTTACTACCTTCGATAGTTAGAGTATATTTATCATATATTTGATCAGGCGATAAAATCGCCGCCTGATTATACGCAGCAATAGGGTCCTTGCCATCAAATGCTGCTTCAGTAGCAGGAACAACCCCTTCAGCTAGAGCAAGTATTTTATTTGGTATAAGTTTTTTATTAGAACACATGCCAAACTCTACACTTGGGGAGTAGTAAGATGCCCTTTTATACACAGCGCAATTATCATACCCAAGCAATTTACTATTATTCATAGAAAGGCGTATTAACACAGGCAAAGCGTTTGGGGCAAGTATCTCAGATACCAACAAACTCACAAGTGGAGTTGGTGTGCAAGTGTGCTCCATATGCCCCTTAAAGATGTTAAGCATCTCGATACTTTCGCAACTAATTTCTGATAAATTAGTTATTAGCTGGGTTATATCGTTAATAGCAGAGTCTACAAATCCACCCCCTTTAGATATATATTTTGCCGCTTCCTGCACAAATGATTTATCAATTTGCTCACTACTAATGGCAAAAACGATAGAATCTTTAAAAGCAACTATAATAATTATTATATATAAGACATATTTTGCCATTCAAAACCATTGGATAATTGACTGCAAGCATTGCTTCATGTTCCAAGCTCCCTTGCTTTTTTATAAAAAAGTTTTAGCCAGTGCCCCGCATCCTCACCATGCTCTTTAATTAATTCTTGAAGTAATCCTACTGTTTGCACCCGCCCTGATAAGACATTAATAATATCAGTCATGCCGCTCAGATTTACTCTTGCCACAACGGCATTTAAACCCTGTTTAACTAAAAAATACCTAGAAGATGGATCTGTAGTTTTAATAAGCTGAAACTCTCTTTCGCTTAGCATAAAAGCTGACTTATAGACATTAGTAGCTTTTAAATTCGGCAAAAAGATTTGGGTAGCAGTTTGTTGTATTAAAGTATCGCTAATCATGCTTTTGGCCGCATCTTCAACGCTTTGGGTCGCAAAAATCACGAAGGTATTAAGCTTTCTAAGCACTTTAAGCCAATCTTTAATTTTAGGGGCAAAAACTGGATTATCTATTAACGCCCAAGCTTCATCCAATACTATCATTGTTGGGTAACCATCGAGCGAGAGATTAATGCGATGAAAAATATAGAGCAATGTTGGCGACAAGCTGATAGAGTCCTTTAACAACTCAGCCATTTCAAAACCAAAAACTCTAGCACAGGCTAAATCGATAGAATCTATTGGATTGTCAAAAATTTTAGCATACGCACCGCCAGAATGCCACATGGCTATTCTGCCAGCCAAAGTGCCAGGTCCATCCATCCCTAAAAATGGCACAATATTGCGCAGCCTGCGATCTTGCATATCCAATCTAAAGTTCCCCTCTATTGCTTGATCAAGTAACTTAATATCTTGAGCCGATATAGCCTCGCCATTAGTGCATACTAAAATTTTTAACCACTCCATTAAAAAAGTGCGATTTTCACCAGTATCAGGCAATTGTAATGGATTAAATCCACAAGACTCGGCTGGGTCAATTACCGTATACACCCCCTCTAAAACCCTAATAAAAATCTCAGCGCCTCTATCTTTATCAAAAAAATACATTCTGGGTTTAAACTTTTGAGCTTGAGCGCATAAGAAATTCATTAGCACCGTTTTTCCAGCTCCAGTTGGACCAATTATAAGAGAATGTCCAACATCGCGCACATGAAAATTAAAATAAAAAGGAGTGCCAGAGGTGGTATTTAAAATTGTTACGTATTGACCCCAATGGTTTCCCTCGATCTTACCCAAGGGATAATTGTGCATAGATGCATAACTAGCTAAGTTCAATGTATTGATAATTGATTTGCGCACAACATAAGCAGAGTTTCCTGGAAATTGCCCCCAATAAGCTCCTTCCAGGTTGATTTTTTCACGCACTGGCTGTATGCCGCAATTAGATAGCTCCACAGCTACTATTGATAGTATACTTTCTAAAGATTTGGCATCGTCATCTATACATAATATCGAGCAATGATGCTCTCCAAAACCTATATCACCACTCATAGCCATATCAAGAGCTTGCGATATTTCATGAATTTGCGATATTGCCTTATCTTCAGCCTGAATCATTCGATCTTGTTGTAGCTGCATTTTTTGAATTGCAATAGTTCGATTAGCAAATTGAAAGCTTTGAGTCATAATAAACTCAAAGGGCAGCTGCAGAAAACGATCAAAAACACCCGCGTGGGTAGAAGGGCCATATTCTAAAATACTCACTATCCCAGCGCACTTATTGCCTTTGGGCCCGATTGCTTTAATCGATTTAGAGCCAAATATTAATCTATGACTGGGTATATAATTATCTATATTTTGCTTTGGCACAAGTATTTTACTTGATTGACCGCAATTGGCAATAGCGCTTAAAAATTCCAAAATTGAGCAATAATTGTTGCCATCGGCATTATGCATGCCTAAAATTTCCGCCCCATAGTCAGCGAAAGTATTTAGAACTCTACCTGAAGCCTCATCCAAACTTTCTTGCATCTCGCGCATGTAGTTTTCCCAGTTGCTTTTATCCGACGAGGCTTTGGCTTTTTGAAATAAATACTCTAATATTGCCACACCAGCTTTATCACTTTTATATAGTATGGAGATATACAGCTCATTAAAAAATGATTTAGTAGTGCGATGTTTTTCATTCCATACAAAATTTAAATACTCAGAAAAATCATTTTTATTGACTGCATTTGCAGATATATTTTCGTTTGCTTCATATAGCGATTTTTTCTTTCGAATGGTGTGAAAATATAGCACGATATTGCCTGAAGCCATGGTTTTTAGCAATAAGTTGCGCATATTTTTCTTGATTTCTAAATCTGCGTCATCAGCAGTTTCAAAAGAAAAACCACCTATTTTAATTACCTGCAGTAATTCATTATTTTTCGTTAAAACTGTATTATGGTTCCAATGACATTTATACGGTATAAAATTACTA
>CANGHM010000087.1 GCA_947453775.1 Rickettsiales bacterium
CCAAAGCATTGTATACATTAAAAAGAAGCATTATTGGCAAAGTGGTGTATAGGAAAAATTTTTCAAGCGAAACAATATGCCCAGCGATAATTGTTTTTAGCATTGGTCCATCGAAAGCGCCCGAAGGAATATCTAGCGAATCGTAAGAAAGCTGAAAAACCCCACCCCCCTGTTTAAGCACCATGGCTTTATCACGATATAAGTTTAAATAGCCTTTAGCGCTAGAAGCCTGGCTAGCTACTTTTGTTTTGCTAGATAAATCTATACAGAGCAAATTTGCATTGACAGCTGATGGATCTTTGATGCAAAACACCTCATCATCAATAACAGGCGAGTTCAGCACTTTACCATCGTATTTAATTTCTGGCAGCTCAGTAAAAATAGCATCCAACCAGCTGCTATACTGCATGGGTTTATTGTATTTAAAATAATCGGCGATATTTTCAAAATGCCCAAAGAGCCAAACAACGTTTATCACTGAAGCTAAAGTGCAGCATAGCAAAAAGTGCTTTACACCATAACCTTTGAAATTTTTATATACATTTTGATAAAAATTGCTATCGTAAAGCGAGCTAGAAGCGTTCTGAAAAAAAATCTGCCATATATTAATGAACCTAAATAATATATTTTGTATTATCTGATTTGGACTTATTTTAGACATCACGATTTGTTAAATATTTTACTGCTTCAGATAATTGTAAAGAGCGCGAAGCTTTAAACAGAACCATATCTCCATCATCTATAATAGCAGATAAATTATCCAATAGCTCGTCGGTATGATGAAAATAATATTTTTCTATACCTTGAACCTCATTATATAGATTTTTCATTAAAGGGCCAATAGCAATAAATTTATATATACCAGATTGTTGCAAAGCGCCCAAAAGGTCCTTATGATACACAACCTCCCTATCACCAAGCTCAAGCATATCGCCAAGCACAGCAACTTTTTTTTTGCTCATCATGTGCTTTAGATTTTCCAATGCCGCCTCAACTGATCCGGGATTAGCATTATAAGTATCGTCGATAACTGAAAATTCTTTACCAAACTTCTTAACCGATATTCTTTGCCCCCGACCGCTTACAGGTTGAAATTTCTCAATAAATCTTATCGCTCTACCTAAATTTAAATCTAAATAATAAATCACTAAAATTACAGATAGCAAATTGAGCGCATGATGCTTGCCGATTAATTTGGTTTTAAGATCGTAAATCATACCACCAAAGCTTGATTTTATTAAGGCAGTATCTTGCTCTATAAGACGATAATCCATTAATACTGCATTTGCACCTTCTTGCCCGAATGTTAAAACCGTATTAATAGCGGCATCCTTAGTTGCTTTAAGTATTATGCTATTAATTTCAGGGGAAGTATTTTGGTGAAAAATAGCGCACGTTTTATTGATCGAGCTTTGAATAATCTGGCTTTTTTCTCTTGCTATATCTTCTAATGAGTTAAAATTACCTATATGAGCTGGTAAAATATTTGTAATAATCGAGATATGTGCTTTAATTAATTCCGCAAGGGGTTTGATTTCTCCTGCATGATTCATACCAACCTCTAAAATAACATATTGTGCATCGTAGGGCATTGAAGCCAAGGTAATTGGCACACCAATATGGTTGTTAAAATTACCCTCATTGGCAAAAGTTGTACCAAACCCAGCAAGCACATAAGCTAATGCTTCTTTGGTGCTAGTTTTACCACTACTGCCTGTAATGGCAATAAATTTAGCTGAGCAGTTTTGTCGGCGATACTTTGCCAAACTAAGCAATGCCCGGTATGTGTCTTCTACTATTATTAACCTCTCCTTATAGCCCTGAGGCAAGTCTTGTGGCACATAACTTGCGATAGCACAACTAGCTCCTCTTTTAAAAGCATCATGTATATAGTTATGACCATCGGTATTGCCCTTAAGAGCAATAAAAAAATCATTTTGCTCGATACTCTTAGAATTAAATCTAGGCTTATTAGCCTCAAAATCTACAATCTGATTTAATGCAAAACTTAAATCTCTGGCACTCCACATTATTGTCATAATATTATAATATTTTGTTTAACAACTTCCTCGTCACTAAATTTATAATTCATATTCTTATAGGTTTGGTATTCTTCGTGACCCTTTCCTAAGATTAATATCATGTCATAATTATTGAGCATATTCAAGCCCATACATATTGCATTTTTACGATTATGTATGACTTTATAGTTGGAGTGATTAATTCCTGCAACAATTTGGCTACAAATCGATACTGGATCTTCAGATCTGGGGTTATCGTCGGTAATAATAATATAATCAGATAAATCCGCAGCGATTTGACCCATCATAGGTCTTTTTTCCTTATCTCGGTCGCCACCGCAGCCAAAAATAGTAATTATACGAGCGTTATTTTGCAACTCTCTAGCTTCTGTTAAAATTCTTTTTAATGCGTCAGGATTATGCGCATAGTCTATAAAGATATGTTTATCGCCATAGGCTATTTTTTGCAACCTGCCCTTAACAGCTATAAGATTAGGTATAACAGATAAAATTTGCTCAATAGAAAAACCAAAGTGACTACATAGAAAAATTGCAAGTAGCAAATTTGTTCCTTGAAATTTGCCAACAATATGAGTATGAAAATTATAAGTTTTTTGATTATGCAAAAATTCAATATACTGACCCGACAGATCGGCTTTATGCTCTAAGATCCGAACATTGTGAGCCGCATTAGCGCCATTGCCAATAGTAATATATTGATCTATTGGCATTTTTAAACCCAAAGATTCAATCTGACTGATAACATCTTGAGTTATGCAAACCAAAGCACCAGACTTTCCAGATTCTAAATTTTCTGCAAATATTTTGAGCTTTGCCAGCATGTATTCAGATAAACCATTGTGATAGTCCAGGTGATCTTGGCTAAAGGTTGAAAAAGCAGCAGCATCAAATTTAAGCCCCTCCAACCTACCCTGACAAGCGCCAATACTTGAGCCCTCCAATGCAACGAACTCCACGCCAGCGCGCTTTAAACTGCTAAGTATTTTATAATTTGCCACTAAATCGTTTGAGGTAAGCTTTGCCAAATCGGTAATACCTTTATCTAGCTCTATATTCGCCATAACTCCCATAGTGCCGATACTGGCAGACCCCACCCCGAGCAAAGACATTATTTGCCTGCAATAATCAACAATCGAGCTTTTGCCGTTTGTGCCAGTCACAATTACTTTATGCTTAGGCAAATGAGGATAGAAAAACTTTAGACAAAATGCCAGAGCTTTTTGCACGCTTTCTACATAAAAAATATTTGGACTAAGCTTAACAGCCAAATCATCAGTAATTATATATTTTGCACCTTGCGCCAAGGCTTGCTCAATAAATTTGCTACCCTTGTGACTCAGTCCACTTAGCGTAAAAAAACACTCCCCCTCTTTGATTAATCTTGAATCAGAGCAAATCCCTGAGCTATCGCTTATCTTTTGATATAAATCATAATATTTAGGCTCCATTGGCTTTTTTAGATATGTTGTCAAAATCAATATCTTCATTATATGGTAACATACCTTTCAAAGAAGCAATACGTGCAATTATTTGACCAACTACAGGAGCAGCAGTAGCGCCCCCAGTTGTATACCCCCCTGTTTCTTTAGTAG
>CANGHM010000088.1 GCA_947453775.1 Rickettsiales bacterium
GAAGATTTTAATATTGCTAAACTTAGATATCATAAGATAGTAATTATGACTGATGCGGATGTAGATGGCTCGCACATCAGAACCCTGCTATTAACATTTTTCTATAGGCATATGCGCGATGTGCTAGACAATGGCTATCTTTATATTGCACAACCTCCTTTATATAAAATTAAAAAAGGCCAAATTGAGCTATATTTTAAAAACGATCTAGAGTTGCAGCAATACTTTTTAGACTCTATCATTCATGATTTTAAATTCTTGGAAAATAACAACTCTACGCAACAGCTGGATAGCTCAGAATTTAAAAAGTTTCTAGCCCAAGTAACAGCTTTTGGGGATCAAATAACAAGACTAGCAAATCAATACGATAAGCACTTTATTGAAATGCTCTGTATTTATACTGAATCACTAGATTCACTTTCAAGCCAAAGTATTGCAGTCCTGCAGAGCAAATTGCAAACTTTTCACGCAGATGAAGGGGTATATGATGTAACGATACAAGACCAAGGTTTGAGTGTAACCAAACAATTCAATGGCTTTGTAGAAAGCTACTTTTTGTCGCAAGAAAAACTTTTTTCCTCCGAAATACAAAGTCTATTTAGAGCTGCTAAAAACTTTAAGCATTTCTTTACTCAAGGAGAGCCAAATATTGTAAATAAAGATGGCGAAAAAAGATCTTTCATATCACCTATTAGGCTACAATCTCATCTGCTCACTTTAGCCCAGCGCGGATATAACATTCAGCGCTTTAAGGGTCTTGGCGAGATGAATTCCGAACAACTGTGGGACACCACGCTAAATCCAGAAAAGCGCAATTTGCTCAAAGTTAAAATTGACCATTGCGATGAGGCTGAAAAAATCTTCTCAACCCTTATGGGCGATGTAGTTGAGCCACGTAGGGAGTTTATTCAAGATAATGCATTAAATGTGCGCAATTTGGATGTCTAAAGTTGAAAAAACTCTACTGCAAAAATATGAGGAGCTGGGTATTGCCTTGCTCGAGGAGCACTTGGGCTATAGCTTCAAAAATAAATTATTGATAGTAAAAGCCCTCAGCCATCCATCTTTGAAACAAATACACGATTTTAAACTATACTTTGCCAAACAGAAGCTGGAATTTGAAAAGCTAGAATTTTTGGGCGATGCGGTGTTGAATTTATCTATCACCCAGCTGTTATTAGATTCATATCCTCATGTGAACGAAGGGACATTAGCTAAATTTAAAAATCACCTAGTATCAAAAAAAATTATCACCAAAATTGCGATAGCTTTAGATATCAAGAATTTTTTAATTTTAACTCAAGGCGAGATAAAATCTGGTGGCAAAACAAATCTAAATAACCTGGAAAATGCTGTTGAGGCGCTCTTAGGAGCAATATATCTGGACAGCGATTTTTGCGTTGTAATCAAAGTAATCAACATGCTCTGGCGCGAGCAGATAGAAAATATCGGCACCTTAGCGCTCGATCCAAAAGGCTCTTTACAGGAAGTTGCGCATTTATTATCTCTGGGCATTCCTCAATATTTACTGCTTAGCCAGACTGGTAAGCAAAATGATCTGACGTTTGAGATTCAAGTTTCTTTAGGGGAAAATCTGGTTAGTAACGGCGTGGGTAAAACTAAAAAAGAAGCTGAAATTCAAGCTGCGCAGATATTATTGCGCCTACTTTCTAATTAAACTTATTTTATCGTTTATCTAGATCAAAGATGATAGATTGAAATTACTCTTTAATATCGAGCATATTCATTAGCTCGCTCCACTGTCTTTTACCAATGCCGCTAGTTTCCTGAGTAACTTTTTCCCCTGCTAAGATGCGCTTGATAACATCAACGGAGGTTTTCGATAAGCTCACGCAATCGCGCACATGCTCAACAAATGCCTCATATGTATATGGCACCCATGCCTTGATCATATCAAGCATAACGTTTGCATATGCTCTAATTTCAAATTGCGCATGATGATCGGCCCTAAGGCGCACAAAATGCAGCAAATTATGCAAGTTTATCTTCCAGTACCATTGGGTATATTGATTTAAAGTTAGATTCATACGCGCAAGCTCCCTTGCTATGCCCACACTATCTGGATCAATCACGTTACCAGCCTCATCTACATTCATCAATTTTTCATAATTTTGATAACAACGATTTGCATCTTCTGTAAGAATTTGCAGCACCTTATGTGCCTCTTGGCTTGAAAGAGTAGCATCTTGCCGACCTTGCTTGTTAGTGGTGGACTGAGGACTTAAGTTTGTAATCTCTGGAATATAGAACTCTTTAGATAGAATTGAATATCTAGCTGAGTATTCGTTAACACTAGCGGTACGATGGCGTATCCATTGGCGCGCAATAAAAATGGGCAGTTTAATGTGAAGCTTTATTTCGCACATCTCAAAAGGAGTAGTATGCTTGTGCCTTAAAAGATAGTTAATTAAGCCCTGATCTTGGCTGGTTTGCTTTGTTCCTTTACCGTAAGAAACCCTTGCTGCTTGCACGATTGCACTATCGTTGCCCATATAGTCTATGACTCTGATAAAGCCATGGTCTAAAACAGGAAACTCATCGTATAATATTTTTTCTAATCCTGCCGATATTACTCGCTTGGTTGTATTTACCTCTTCCATTTATTTTACCTAAAATAATTAATGCCCATCGCCCGCTTTACTTGGCTTAAAGTTTGCGCTGCGGTTTTTTGCGCTGCTGCGTTTCCTGCAAATAATATTTCATCGACCATATGGTTGCTAATTTCTTGACGTTTCTGACGAATAGGAGACAAAATCTCCTCTAATGCATCACACAAAATCGTTTTAATTTTCACATCACCAAGACCACCTTTTCGATATGCATTTTTTAGCTCTGCTACCATTTCTTTATCTTGTCCAAATGCATCTAAATAAGCAAATACCACATTTCCTTCAACTTTTCCTGGGTCAGAGACTTTTAAATGGTCAGGGTCGGTGTACATGGCAAAAACTTTTTCTTTAACTTGCTGCTGGCTATCTGAAAGGTAAATAGCATTATTTAACGATTTACTTGCTTTTGCTTTACCATCGATGCCAACTAATCTAGGAGTACTAGTTAAGTATGCTTGAATTTCATTAAACACCTGGCACCTATAGCTGCGATTAAAGCGCGCAATAATCTCGTTAGCCTGCTCCAATATTGGCAATTGGTCTTCACCAACAGGTACCAGCTCTGCTTTAAATGCTATTATATCACTTGTTTGACTAATTGGATAACATAAAAATCCAACTGGTATGTCTTTATCAAGACCCTTTTGTTGTAGCTCATTTTTTACCGTGGGGTTGCGCTGGAGCCTGCCTAAATTTACCAAGTTCATTAAATAAATAGTTAACTCAGCGAGCTGGGGGATCTTTGATTGCAAAAAAATTGTAGTTTTAGCAGGATCAATACCTACTGCAATATAGTCTTTTGCTACTTCATAGATGTTATTTTCTAGCTGCTGGGGATTAGCAAAATGATCTGTTAAAGCTTGAACATCAGCTATCATAACATATTGTTTATGTTGGTGTTGTAATTGGACACGGCTAGCAAGAGAGCCGACCAAATGGCCCAAATGAAGCGGACCAGAGGGCCTATCTCCGGTTAAAATAATTTTTTGCATCGCCTTA
>CANGHM010000089.1 GCA_947453775.1 Rickettsiales bacterium
GAAGATAATCAGATGCGTATTAAAATGCTTTTAACCTTGGCAAATTTAAATGAACCACCTGAATCCGTACCAATCAATAAATTGATTAGAATTCCAGGTACCCCTTTAGAGGGGCAAAAAGAAGTTGATCCCTTTGATTTTGTAAAGATTATCGCTACTGCCCGCATTCTTATGCCCGCCTCCTATATTAGATTATCTGCAGGACGAGAGCAGATGTCCGATGAAATGCAGGCTTTATGCTTTTTAGCTGGCGCTAATTCTATTTTTTATGGCGAAAAGCTTTTGACTGCCGACAATCCTATTCCTGAAAATGATCAACTTCTATTTAAACGCTTGGGTCTGGAGCAATTGTAAAGAATCTGTTTATATAATAAATTGAAATATACAACTAAAGTGGCGTAATAACTTCATTTTATGCGCTTTATTGGCATAATAAATAATATAAGTAAAACTGATATTTATAAAAGTTAGGTAATTCGTTGCTCGAAAATATGTCATTACTTTTTGACGGAAATTTTTGCTATATGATATTACCATTTTCCTCTAATAATATCATATTATTACGCAAATTTCAACTTATTTTACTATAGCTATAAACCTAAAAATTAATACTTCAATTATAACATATAATTAATTAAAGTAAAATTTTACCTCTATTAATAATAAAAAATGAAAAAATTTCACCCCCCTCTAGGGCATATAAATTAAGTGATGATTTTTGCTAAGTACTATCTTTATCAAAAAAGATTCTATTCTCTTGTAAGTTAGTGTATACTTTAGTGTATTATAGAAGGTTTTTAAAGTCTTATGTCCAACTTATCCAAAGAAGTAATAGCCAACGTTTCCATTGAAGATGAAATGAAGCGTTCTTATCTCGATTATGCTATGAGTGTAATTGTGAGTAGAGCTTTGCCAGATGTGCGCGATGGCCTAAAGCCTGTGCACCGCAGAATACTATACTCCATGCATGAGGCAGGATATCATTATAACAGACCCCATCGTAAATCCGCCAGAATAGTGGGGGATGTGATTGGTAAATACCACCCACATGGCGATACTGCTGTTTACGACTCTTTAGTCAGGATGGCACAAAGTTTTTCCATGCGCCTACCTTTGGTAGATGGGCAAGGTAACTTTGGCTCAATCGATGGCGATGCTCCAGCTGCGATGCGTTACACCGAGTCTAGACTAACTAAAGTTGCCCACTCTTTATTAAGTGACATCGATAAAGAAACTGTGACTTTCCAGCCGAACTACGATGGCTCTGAACATGAGCCAAAGGTTTTACCAGCATCTTTTCCTAATCTTTTAGTCAATGGATCGGGCGGTATAGCTGTTGGTATGGCCACTAACATTCCGCCGCATAATTTGGTGGAAATTATTAATGCATGCATAGCGTATATAGACGATCACGACATAACCATCGACGATATTTGTCAGATAGTGCAAGGGCCAGATTTTCCAACCGCAGCTACCATTATGGGCCGGAATGCTATTAAGATGGCTTATCATACCGGCAAAGGCATAATTCAAGTACGCGGTAAAGCTTCCATTGAAGACATGGATAAAAGACAAGCCATTATTATCGAAGAGATACCGTATGCTGTTAACAAAGCTAAAATGATCGAAAAAATAGCTGATTTGGTAAATGAGCAAAAAATTACCGGTATCAGCGATATACGCGATGAGTCAGATAAAAGCGGTATTCGGGTAGTGGTAGAAATTAAAAAAGATTTTTCAGCCCTGGTAATTTTAAATCAAATTTACTCCTATACTCCGCTACAAACCTCGTTTGGTATCAACATGGTAGCTATTGACTCCGGAGTGCCAAAGCTGATGAACATTAAACAAATACTTACTAGTTTTGTCAATTTTCGAGAAGAAATTATCACCAAGCGCACCATTTTCTTGCTGAATCACGCCAGAGACAGAGCTCATATATTAATCGCTTTGCGTATTGCGGTTAGTAACATTGATGAGGTAATTGTGATGATTCGTGGCTCGCAAGATGCACCAGAAGCAAGACAAAAGCTTTTGGCCAAAAAATGGTCTATCAAAGACATTAAGCCATGGCTTGAGTTAATCGGCGACCAACTTTCGCAAGATGATTTTTATAGCTTTTCTGAAATTCAAGTAAAGGCTATTTTAGATATGCGCCTGCAAAGGCTAACCGCTCTTGAGCACGGTAAAATTGAGAGTGAGCTGCAGGATTTAATTTCTCAAATCAAGGGATTTTTAGATATTTTAGGCTCCAAAGCGGTGCTAATGAATTTGATGAAAGATGAATTAATTGCTATTCGTGATGAATTTGGCACACCCAGATTGACTGAAATAGAAGATTCTGAAGGGTCTGATCAAGAAATCGAAGATTTAATTCAAAAAGAAGATATGGTCGTAATTTGCACGCTAAGTGGTTATATTAAGCGTGTGCCTTTGGTGAGTTATCGTAATCAAAAACGTGGTGGGAAAGGGCGTAATACCGTTTCTCCTGGCGATGATATTGCCACCAGAGTTTTTGTTGGCACTACTCATACCCCGATGCTGTTTTTCTCCAGCTCTGGGCAAGTTTATGGTTTAAAGCTATATAAAATCCCTGTAGGAAGCCCTCAAAGTAAAGGCAGAGCCTTGGTGAACTTATTTCCAAACCTAAAGCCTGGTGAAACGATCAATAATATATTGTTGTTACCAGAAAACGTTAAGGAGCTAGAGGATTTAAATATAGTCTTTTCTACAGCATCAGGTTATATAAGACGCAATTCGCTAGATGATTTCAGGCGGATACCATCTAATGGAAAAATCGCCATTAGACTTGATGAAGATGATCATCTAGTGGATGTAAATTTGTGCAATCATGAAGATCACACATTAATTAGCACTAAAAATGGTAAATCCATACGTTTCCCGATTCAAGATTTAAGGGTCTTTAAAAGCAGAACTTCTGACGGAGTAAGAGCAATTAAGCTCAATGCAAACGATATAGTCATTAGCATGACTATTTTGAAAGGAGCAGACTATAGCCTGATCCAGCGCGATGCATATTTATCGATACCATATATTGACCGCATCAGACTTAAAAACAATCAACAAATTGCCCTTTTAGACTACGAAAAATTGGGACTTAATAGCCAACAAGTAGCCCAGATGGCCGACAACGAGCAGCTAATTTTCTCTATTACAAGCAAGGGATTTGGCAAATGTAGCTCAGCTTACGAGTACCGTGTAACAAACCGGGGAGGTAGCGGAGTGACTAATATGAATATCTCTAAAAAAACCGGCACTTTGGTAAAAGTTATACCTATTACAGGGAACAATGATGAGCTAATTTTAGTAGCAAATAGCGGTAAGTTGATACGTTTTGATTTAGATAGCATTAGGGTTACTGGAAGAAACACTAGCGGGGTAATATTATTTAAAATTAGCGATCCAGATGAAGAAATCGTCTCAGCAGCATTAATTGCTGAAGGCGACGAAGAAGAGCAAGAAATTTGATAAGAGATTTGATAGAATGCAAGTGGCGTGGCTAGACTTACCCAAAACATCTGACTACCTGGCCTCGGTCAAATTTATGGAA
>CANGHM010000090.1 GCA_947453775.1 Rickettsiales bacterium
AATAAAGCCAAAGTAATAAGCATTGATGCTGATTCATGGGAAGTGGATAATTTAAATAATACGATAGAAAATAAATTTAAGCACATTTCTAGCTTAATTAATCTGTGTCAATAAAATATCAACATGATAGCAATATTGGACAACGCATTACCAATCTTCATGATGATGATTTTAGGCAAAATCATTAAAAGCTATTGGCTTACTTCAGATGAATTTTGGCGCGGTATAGAAAAACTATCTTATTTTTTACTTTTTCCTTGCGCACTGTTCAATTATATTGTTAACGCCGACCTAAATTCCAACGATACTTTGCATGTAGTGTTAATACTAATGTGCTCAAGTGCAATACTAGGTGTCTTGTTATTGCTTTATCGAAAAAATCAAAATATTGATGGCAAAATCTTTACCTCTGTTTTTCAAGGCAGTATAAGGTATAACAATTATATGTTTTTTGGCTTAGGGGGAGCTTTATATAAAGACGCGGGGCTGTCGATAATAGCCATTATTGCTTTATACATGATAGTTTTTACCAACATAGCATCTATTTTATCCTTCAATGCATTTGTTAAAAAAGAGGAAGATAGCGATTATTTTAGCAAATTAATTAGCCTTATTAAAAAATTCACCCTAAATCCCATGATTTTTACCAGCATCCTGGCCCTCATTTTTAATAAATTTGATATCAAAATAGGTACAAGTTTAAATAAATTACTCATTAATCTATCCAGCTCAGCTTTAACAATGGGCATTATTACCGTCGGATCAGGACTGCAATTTTCTTTACAAAACACCGATCAATTTAAGCCTATTTTTATCGCCACCTTAAGCAAGCTATTTATCTTGCCATTAATTACCTATGGATTATTATTTTTCGCAAGCATACAAGGACTACCAAGAGAGATCGCACTGCTATATAGCAGCCTTCCTTGCGCTACAACTTCATATATACTTTCCAAACAGTTAGGGGGCGACTCTGAATTAATGGCAACAATAATTACATTTACCACTATTTTTTCAGTTTTATCTTTGTCTTTTTTGATGTATATTTTAGTCTAAAAGATATTAAATAAAAAAAGATCATGACTCAAGATAAATCCATTTTAGCGCAAGCATCTTTAGACTACCACGCAAACCCCAAGCCAGGCAAAATACAGATGCAATGCACCAAACCCATGAAAAGCAGAGCGGATTTAGCCTTAGCCTACTCCCCATGGGTGGCTGAGCCAGTAAAAGAAATAGCAAAAAATATAGAGAATATCTATAAATACACATCCCGTAGCAATACAGTAGCGGTCATTTCCAATGGTACTGCCATTTTAGGCCTAGGCAACCTAGGAGCAGCAGCCTCTGCCCCTGTAATGGAAGGCAAATCTGCACTTTTTAAAAAATTTGCCAACATTGACTCCTTTCCACTATTAATCAACACACAAGATCCCGAAGAATTTATAAATTGCGTTAAATATTTAGGGTATAGCTTCGGGGGTATTAACCTAGAAGACATTAAAGCGCCAGAATGCTTTGTGATAGAAGAAAAATTAAAACAACTTTTAGACATACCTGTATTTCATGACGATCAACACGGCACAGCAACTATAGTTTGTGCAGGACTAATTAATGCTACGCACATTACAAATAAAAAACTAGATGAGCTAAAAATTGTAGTCAACGGCGCAGGAGCAGCGGCAATAGCATGCCTAGACTTAATGACTGCTTTTGGCGTTAAAAAAAGTAATATTATTTTATGCGATACGCAAGGTGTAATTTACAAAGGCAGAGCATCTGGCATGAATAAGTGGAAAGAGCAGTATGCCCAAGAAACCCAGCTGCGCACTTTAGGCGAAAGTCTGAAAAATGCCGATACATTTATTGGCCTGTCGGTAAAAGGAGCACTGTCTGAAGATATGGTCAAATCTATGGCAACAAATCCTATTATTTTTGCCCTAGCTAATCCCGACCCTGAAATCACTCCAGAAGAGGTAACTGCCGTTAGGAGCGATGCGATAATTGCTACAGGCAGAACTGATTATCCAAATCAAATTAATAATTTACTGGGCTTTCCATATATTTTTCGTGGCAGCTTAGATGTTAGAGCTAAAACTATTAATACTGAAATGAAAATTGCAGCTGCAAAAGCTTTAGCAGATCTAGCTCGAACACCAGTTCCAGAAGAAGTAAAAATCATTCATGGATCAGGCGACATGACCTTTGGAAAACAATACATTATCCCCTCACCGTTTGATCCAAGATTAATTAGCACCATACCCGCAGCAGTAGCAAAAGCTGCAATACAAAGCGGTGTTGCGCAAATTCAGATTAACCTTGCTGCATACGAAAAATCTTTAGCAAAACTCCTAGGTGGATCCTGAGTTATCTTAAGCTCCCGTTAATTTCACATCTGGGTCTAAATTTAGGTCTGAATCTACCGAAAACGAGCCGGAGCCGTTATATGGCTCCTCAATAATGGATTTGGCAGATTCGCTATCACCTATCTCAAAACTCGCTAGTATGATTTCAATCTGCTCTATATCTAGTCCCTTAACTCATTAACATTAGGCTTATTCCCTTTCACCTTGTATAGATTACAGGCCCGATCGGAAATAAATAATTTAATTTTATCTAGATCTAAACCCCGTAAGTCTCTAGCCCAAACCCTACCTGTATTGTATGCAGCAAAAGCTGCAGATGAAGAAAGATAAAATCAACAATTTTGATAAGCTTCTTGTTGATGCCTTGACGGCTTTTTTTAATGCGCAAACTTTTCAACTTAATTAACTATAATTCTTTTAAAATATAATTTATTAATTTTATATAAGTGATTTTGTGACAGCACATATAATAATTACATTTTTACCATATATCAAAAATAAAAATTATCAAAATATAAAATATTTATTTAAAGTATTTTTATAACTTTTTAATTTTATTCAATTAAATAAAAAGTATATTTTGTTATTTTAATTCTTGACTAACGAAATTAGTTTAATATAATTTAAAATATATAGATAAATTTAAGATAATTCAAAATGAGAGCATTGGATATTCCAACTATTTGCGAACATATAAAATTAGCATATGCATCAGAGCGCATTCCAGACGACCTAAAATTACAGAACCAAGATTGGCAAATATTATGCAACTCTGCTTCTCATCCCGAAAGTAATAAATACGGATTTAAAGCTATCGCGCTCATCAATCATAAAAGTAAAGAATTATCTATAGCAATAGCAGGGACAAATATAACCAATATATACGATTTAAAAGACGATATATCTCTAGCATGTGGCTTTTTAACAGATAAAATCAAGCCAATGACTGAATTTTTTAAAATAACAGCAACAAAACTGCCAAATATTGAAGAATATTCAATTCAAACATCTGGACACTCCCTAGGGGCAATACATGCAGATTTACTTTATACATATTTAGAATTATACAAAGATGTCCACAAATATAAACTTAGCCAATCAATTACTCTAGATAATCCAGGATCAAAAAATATTCTTATAAAAGCATTAAAAATTGGCGCTTTAGAAATAAAAATAGATGAAGCTGAAAAATTCATCA
>CANGHM010000091.1 GCA_947453775.1 Rickettsiales bacterium
CTCGCCAAAGATAGCTCTAAGTAGTTTTTCTTCAGATGTAACAGGCGTTTCGCTTTTTGGAGTTACTTTACCAACCAAAATATCACCTGGCCTTATTTCCGCGCCAACATGTATCACACCAATCTCATCTAAATGACGAATAGCATCTTCACTTACATTTGGAATATCGCGAGTAATTTCCTCAGGACCAAGCCTGGTATCTCTTACAACTAATTCAAATTCTTCAATACGTATAGAAGAGTAAACATCGTCTTGAACCATGCGTTCAGAGATTAGAATTGCATCTTCAAAGTTATATCCATGCCATGGCACGAAAGCTATCAAAGCATTTTTACCAAGAGCTATTTCGCCCATTTTAGTACTTTGACCATCCGCCAAAACGTCACCTTTTTTAACATATTCCCCACGAGAAACTAAAGGAATCTGATTGATACAAGTGCTGTGATTAGATTTTTGGAATTTGAGCATATGGTATATGTCTAAACCAAGATCTTCTGACGAATCTTTGCGCACAACTATTTTTAAAGAATCAACATACTCAACAATACCATCGCTAGTAGCGAGGCAAACCGAACCAGAGTCTCTAGCTACAATAGCTTCAATACCCGTGCCAACAAATGGCGCTTCGTTAGTTGTTAAAGGCACTGCCTGACGTTGCATGTTCGCTCCCATCAAGGCTCTATTAGCATCGTCGTTTTCAATAAATGGTATAAGGCAAGTTGCTACTGAAAATACCTGCGTCGGTACAAGGTCAATAAAATCTACTTCACTAGAAGGTACCATTATAAATTCACTATCAAAGCGACAAATTACCATCTCATCGACAATCTTATTGTCCTTAATGGCAATAGTTGAGCCAGCTATTTTATATTTAGATTCTTGTGTCGCGGATAAATAATTGACTTGATCAGAAATAACTCCAGCATTAACTTTTCTAAAAGGCGCCTCAACAAAGCCGTGCTTGTTAATTTGAGCAAAAGTAGCAAGAGAGCTAATTAAACCAATGTTTTGCCCTTCTGGGGTTTCAATCGGGCAAATTCTGCCGTAATGTGTTGGGTGCACATCCCTTACTTCAAATCCAGCATGATCACGACTCAAGCCACCAGGGCCCAAGGCAGAAATACGACGCTTGTGAGAAATTTCTGATAAAGGATTGGTTTGATCCATAAACTGCGATAGTTGAAAGGTGCCAAAGAAATCCTTAATCACTGAGATCATAAGTTTTGAATTAATCAAATCGTATGGCATTACCGAGTTTACCTCAATTAAGCTAATTCTTTCCAAAGCCGCTTTAGCAACCCTGGCTAATCCTACGCGAAATTGATTTTCTATTAACTCACCAACGCATCTAACCCTCCTGTTGCCCAGGTTATCTATATCGTCTATTGAATCACGGCTGTCTTTAATTGCAACAAGGGTTTTAATTGATTGCAAAATATCTTCTTTGGTTAAAACTACTACACTCTCATCAGTCGACAAAGAAAGTCTTTCATTGATTTTTACCCGACCAACTTCAGATAAATCGTAGCGATCATGATTAAAAAAAGTGTTGTGCAATAATTCCTTTACGCCCTCTAGAGATGAAATTTCTCCAGGCTTCATCACCTTAAATAAGTCAGTAAGAGCCGACTGCTCGTCGGTGTTTTTGTCAGCCAATATGGTGTTGCGAATATATGGTCCATATTGCCCATTAATTTGCAATATTTGGACTTGCTGTATGTCGCGCTCTGTAAACAAAATCAAATCTTCTTCTAAAATTTCCTTACCAGCACTTTCAAGAATTTTGCCATTTTTAGGATTTATTATGTCATTGGCTAAAAACTTACCCAAAAGATCCTTCTCTGAGACTAATATTTTCTGCAGACCATCTTGCGCAAGTTTTTTTGCCAAACGAGGAGTGATTCTTTGCCCCGCAGCCAAAACAACAGTGTTATTTTCAGCATTAATCAGACTTTCCTCTAATCTTTGGGCCGTAAAAAGCTCAGGTATAAAAGTTGTTACCCACCCGCCAGATGTTTTTTCATAAGATACTTTAGTATAATAATAATCAAGCATATCTTGGTTATTCATACCAAATGCACGCAACAAGGTAGAAATATATAATTTTCTTTTTTTATCTATTCTAAAATATATCAAGTCCTTGGGATCAAACTCGATATCAAGCCAAGAACCACGATAAGGAATAATTCTAGCTGAATGCAAAAGTTTACCAGAAGCGTGAGTTTTGCCATTATCATGACCAAAAAATACCCCTGGAGATCTGCAAATTTGCGACACTATAACCCTTTCAGTACCATTGAATACAAACGTACCGCTGTGAGTCATAAGAGGCAGATCACCCATATAAACTTGCTGCTCTTTAATGGCGCAAATTTCCTTAGCACCGGTATCTTGATCAGTTTCCCAAACAATTAATCTAAACATGACTTTGAGCGAAGAAGCGTAGCTAATATCGCGCTGCTTGCATTCTAAAACATCAAATTTAGGCTTATCCATCTCGTAACTTACATATTCCAATGTGATGGTTTTTGCATTATCACTAATGGGAAATATACTACGAAATACAGCATGGATACCTTTATCTTTGCGCTCTAAAGCATCAATGCCTAATTGCAAAAAATAATCTTCATAAGATTTTCGTTGCAAATCTAGCAAATTTGGAATTTCAATCGCTGAGCTGATTTTACTAAAACTCTTTCTAATACGAAGCTTTTTGCTCGATATGCCAGAAGAAGTATTGTGATTTATTTTATCTGAGAGGGACATTATTGTAACTGTTGAAAATTAAGTTGCAAAAAATTATTTATTGGCATAGCACTTCTAATTGAAAAATTAAATTTTGTGCGATAAGACAAAAAGCGCCAATGCATTTTGAATACTTTATAATTCAAGGTAAGACAGATTTGATTTAATAGACTTAAAATGACAATAACTGCACGATTCCATATCGATGGAGCAGAAAATATTGCACTAAGTGCAAGAGAGCTTAATAAACGAAAGCTATAAAATAGATAGTAACATAAAAGAAACATAAAAAATTCAATTGCGGACGTTACTTCCATATAGAATAAAAAATTAAACTTTCTAGTCGAAAAAATAGCTGCAAAGAATTAAATTTTCACAGCCAAAGTGCATTGCAAGCTTTGCAAATACCACTAAACTTAAATTATCTTGGTAGATAAAAAATCAAGCCCCCTAATATACAAAATTCTTATGCAAATCAGAAGTGCAAAAAATTAATCTAAGATTAGCATATCTGGTTTTTTAAAAATGTCAAGATAATAAGCAAATGAAATACGTGGCTCAGTAAAATAAAAACCAGTATTTATTTGCTATTATTTATTGTAGATCAACTTTTGCTCCAGCGGCTTCAAGCTTAGCTTTAATTGCATCTGCTTCTTCTTTTGAAACACCGCTTTTCACCGGCTTAGGAGCAGAATCAACTAAATCTTTAGCCTCTTTTAGACCCAAAGAAGTTATCTCCCTAACGGTCTTAATAACTTCAACTTTTTTATCGCCAGCAGCAGCCAAGATCACATCAAAGCTGGTTTTTTCAACAG
>CANGHM010000092.1 GCA_947453775.1 Rickettsiales bacterium
AAAAATCAGATTGATCCAACACTAACATTCCGCAGGTCTTGCCGCGAGGGAGTGTGCGGCAGCTGCTCAATGAATATTGATGGCACAAACACTCTTGCTTGCATTAAACCTATCAGCGAAATTAAAAACGATGTTAAAGTTTATCCCCTACCCCACATGCCGGTAATTAAAGATTTAGTTCCGGACCTTGCGCATTTTTATGAGCAATATGCCTCTATTAAACCATGGCTGCAATCAAAAATAGCCCCAGATAGCACACATGAACATATTCAAAAACCAGAAGACCGAGAGAAGCTAGACGGCTCATATGAATGCATTATGTGCGCATGCTGCTCTACCTCGTGCCCAAGTTACTGGTGGAATAGCGATCAATATTTAGGCCCGGCCGTGTTACTACAAGCTTATAGATGGCTAGCAGACTCCAGAGACGATGCCAAAGATGAGCGCTTAGATGAGCTTAATGATTCATTTAAATTATATCGCTGCCATACAATTATGAACTGCACTCAAACTTGCCCAAAAGGTTTGAATCCAGCAAAACATATCGCGCAAATCAAGCAAATGATTGTAAAAAAAAACTTTTCTTAAATATGTCTATTCAGAGCATTCTGCATATTTTTGAGCAAGAAAACCCTAACCCAAAAATAGAACTTGATTACATCAATCACTACACCCTACTTGTGGCAATAGTGCTTTCTGCCCAGTCTACTGACGTGATGGTAAATAAAGTGACAAAAACTCTTTTTGCCACCTATAATACACCAGAGCAAATATTGCAACTAGGCGAAGAAGGACTTAAACAACACATAAAAAGAATCGGACTTTATAATAGTAAAGCACAAAATATCATTAAATTATCAAGCATATTACTTCAGCAGCATAACTCCACAGTGCCTAATAATTTTCAGGAATTAATGGCTCTACCTGGCGTGGGTAGAAAAAGCGCAAATGTTTTTCTTGCCAATGCTTTTAATATGCCAACTATGGGCGTTGATACACATGTGGGAAGACTAGCTAACAGACTTGGGCTGTGTACTTCTAAAAATCCAGATAAAGTCGAGCAAGCATTACTTAAGATAATACCAACAAAGTGGCTCCCAAGAGCCCACCATTGGCTTGTGTTACACGGGCGTTACGTTTGCAAAGCACTCAAACCCAAATGCTCTGAGTGCAGCATTAAGGCTTATTGCCCGTTTATACGCTAAATTCATATACTTAAAGAAGCACGTTGCTTGTTGCAAAACTTGGTGCTTAGCAATATTAAATGCGGTATTTTATCATATTAGCAAACAAATATTTTTACCTGAAGATATAATAATTATAAATTCATAGTTGATGATAAATATTTGTGCGCATAATACTTTTACTGTTACTGGGATTGTCTTTAGAATCCCATAGCATAGATTACGAAACTTTTCAGTCGCTTAAGTGTTCAAAATATTTTCAATACTATGAGATCAAGTATCTTCTGCCACAAGATTCTTTGCACGCTATTGCATTGCAAGAAAGCGGCTTGCCCCACCCCGAGCATAAAAAATTGATACCCTGGCCATGGGCAATCAATGTTGCGGGTAAATCGCATTACTTAATGAACAAAGCCCAAGCGGTAAGGTTTGTAAAAAAGAAGCTGTCTGAAGGGGTTCAAAATATTGATGTAGGATGCATGCAAATTAATTTGAAATATCATGGTCAATATTTCTCCTCTATCGAACACGCGTTTGATCCGCAGTCTAATATTTCATACGCAGCATATTTTTTAAATCAACAATTCCAACAAACTCAAGACTGGACTGTTGCCATAGCTCATTATCACTCGAAACAAAACAAGTTAGGAAGCCGCTATAGCCAACTAGTATTTCAAATTGCCAAACGCCTTGAGCGCGATAAAGCCTATATGCAGACAAATCAACGTGATCTCTTAGATTGAAATGTCGGGTAATAGCTGATATTATTTATCAATAAGCTAAAAGATAGAATTATATGCTAGCATCAAACTTTTTTTTACCACTAATTAAAGAAACCCCACGTGAAGCGCAAACAGCATCGCATGTTTTAATGCTTAAAAGCGGCATGATACGCCAAGCTGTAGCCGGCATATACACATGGCTACCACTGGGCCTAATGGCGCTAAAAAATATTGAACAAATAGTGCGCGTGCAGCTAAACAAAGCAGGATGTATTGAAATGCTTATGCCATGCGTGCAACCAGCAAGCTTTTGGATTGAATCAGGCAGATTCGACTCTTACGGTGCAGAAATGCTAAGAATGCAAGACAGACACAATAATCAGCTACTCTTTGGTCCCACAGCCGAAGACTTGGTAACTGATATTTTCCGCAATTCAATTAAAAGCTATAAAGATTTGCCAAAAAACTTATATCAAATTCAGTGGAAATTTCGCGACGAGATCAGACCGCGCTTTGGAGTGATGCGCGGAAGGGAGTTTTTGATGAAAGATGCCTACTCTTTTGATATCGATAAAACCAGTGCTCTAAAAACTTATAATTTAATGTATCAAACATACTATCAGATATTTGATGCATTAAGCCTAAAGGCTATTGCAGTGAGCGCAGAAACTGGGCCAATTGGCGGGGACTATAGCCATGAGTTTCAAATTTTGGCGGACACTGGCGAAAGCACCATATATTATGATGCTCTGATCGAAGATGAGCCAAACGCCCTAAAAAGACAATCTTTATATGCGGTAGCCGAAGAAAAGCATGACCCAAAAACTTGCACAGTACCCCAAGAGCGCTTAAAAACTAAAAAAGGCATAGAAGTTGGGCATATTTTTTATATCGGACAAAAATACTCTCGCAGCATGAACGCTTATGTCGCAGACAAAACAGGTAGCCAAATTCCAGTAGAAATGGGCTGTTATGGCATTGGTGTTTCAAGATTAGTTGGGGCAATAATTGAGGCAAATCATGATAGTAAAGGTATTATTTGGCCTTGGCAGATTGCACCTTTTCAAGTCAGCATAATCAATATTAGCACTTCAAGCGATGATGCATGCACAGCTGCCTTTAACCTATATCAGGCCCTTATTAATTTAGGAATTAGAGTAATTTTGGACGATAAAGACCAGAGTGCTGGCAGCAAATTTGCAACTCACGATTTAATCGGCTCACCTTGGCAGATTATTGTTTCAGTCAAAAACATTGCTGCTAACCAACTAGAAATCAAACAACGCAGTAACGGCAATGTTACCTACCTTTCTAGCGATGAGACGATCAACTTTTTTACTCAGATTAATTAAAAATTAACATTAGCATATGATCAACCTTATCTGAAAATTAAATATTAATGTATATAGGTATTGCCTAGTATCGTAAAATCCCCACTAAAAAATTTATTTTCTCTACTTTAAATTAAAATAATCTTGCTTTTGATACCTTTAGGAAACATAATCGGTACAAAGTAGTTTAATTTAAATTTTCTGTAATGCAGTTTATATCTATCATAAAATCACTTTTTATAAAGCAAAAGGTTAACGATACAGACAAGCCACAGTGGTCTGATGATCGCTACAACAGTA
>CANGHM010000093.1 GCA_947453775.1 Rickettsiales bacterium
TGCGTATTTTGACAATATGCTCGAATTTTTCTCCACAAATGGCTATCAATGCATTGATCGAAGCAATTTAACCAATCAAGAAATAACGTTTTCAACAGTGTGGGGAGTAGCTGATGAAGATATTTTTAAAAAAGCTATCTCCTACTACGATCAACAGGCTGAAAAGCAAAAGCCATTTTTTTCAGTTTTACTAACTACCTCAAACCACCGACCGTTTTTATTTCCACAAGATAAAATAGATCTTGCAGCAGGTTCAAGACAGGCTGGTGTTAAATATACCGATTATGCGATAAAAGAGTTCATTAAAACCGCTCAAACCAAACCTTGGTTTAAAGATACCATTTTTGTTATTAGTGCAGACCATTGCGCTTCTTGCGCTGGCAAAACTAAATTACCAATCCACAAATACCATATTCCTCTTTTTATATACGCTCCCGATATTATTAAACCACAAATTGTTGATAATTTAAGCAGTCAAATAGATCTAATGCCAACAGTATTGGGCTTATTAGGCATAAATTATCAGTCTAAATTCTTTGGACAAGATATCTTAAAGCATCCAGCCAATAGAGCGTTTATTTCGACTTATCAATTACTTGGTTATTTAAAAAATGACAAATTAATCGTCTTAGCACCTCAACAAAAACCTGAAGTATATAACTTTAATGGCGAGCTATTACCTGCGCAAGATAAAGATTTGATCAAAGAGGCTATTGGTTTTTATCAATCTGCATATATACTTTTTAAACAAGGAGAAATGAAGACTGTAAAATAATAGCTCAAAATAATCTACATACAAGACCCAAGCGCGCATTACCTGAAAACATTTTGAGTAAACTAATCCATCAAAATTTCTCGCTTACCAGAGTGGTTTGGCTCAGATATTAAACCTTCTTTTTCCATGCGTTCAATTAAAATTGCCGCCCGGTTATATCCTATTCTAAGAGATCTTTGAATATAGCTAGTAGAGCACTTACGATCTTTTTTGACTATTTGCACCGCTTGTTTATAAAGTGAATTATCATCTGCAGCATCATCTGGCAATAAAAATCCATCCTCCTCTTCAGATTCTATAACAGAGTCAACATAATCTGGCTTACCTTGGGATTTCAAAAATGATACAATCCTTTCAACTTCACGATCATCTACGAATGGCCCGTGAACACGAGTGATCTTTGCACCATTGCCCATGTAAAGCATATCGCCCATACCCAGCAATTGCTCTGAACCCATCTCGCCTAATATGGTTCTGCTATCTATTTTAGAAGTAACCTTAAAGCTTATGCGACTAGGAAAATTAGCCTTAATAACGCCGGTTATTACGTCCACCGACGGCCTTTGAGTTGCAGTAATAAGATGAATACCTGCGGCCCTTGCCATCTGCGCTAAACGCTGAATAAAGCCCTCAATATCTTTGCCAGCAACTAACATTAAATCAGCCATTTCATCGACAATCACAACAATAAAAGGCATTTTTTTAAGCTCTACCGGCCTTTGTTCGAACTCATCAATTTCCACTTGAGCTGAGCGATAAATTTCTTGTCCCTTTGAGATCGCATCTTCAATACGCTGATTATAATTCATAATATTACGCACGCCCATTTGCGACATAAGTCTATATCTTTGCTCCATTTCTTTTACCGCCCATTTTAATGCCACAACTGCTTTACTTGCCTCTGTCACAACGGGAGTGAGCAAATGGGGTATTTCATCGTAAACCGAGAGCTCTAGCATCTTTGGATCTATCATAATAAAGCGACATTCCTGCGGAGTGTATTTATATAGCAGTGAAAGAATCATAGTATTAATACCTACCGACTTACCAGATCCGGTCGTTCCAGCTATTAATAAGTGAGGCATTTTAGCTAAATCCACAACAAATGGCTTACCACTTAAATCTTTCCCCAAAACTATCGGCAACAATAAATTAGGGTTGTTGTACTCATCGGTGGCAATAAGCTCTTTTAAGCTAAAAAATTGCCTATGTGTATTTGGAAGCTCTATGCCCAAAACATTTCGACCAGAAATGGTAGATATACGAGCTGAAATTGAGCTCATGGATCTAGCAATATCATCGGCCAAGCCAATAACTCTAGAAGACTTAGTTCCTGCAGATGGTTCAAATTCATACAATGTGACCACTGGCCCTTGATTAATTGAAACGATCTTGCCCTTCACGCCAAAATCGGCTAAAGTTTTGATTAATTCATTGGCTTTTTGCTCAAGTTGCTGATTGCTTTCTTTCTTATAATTTGAATTTGAGTGCTCTTTAAGCAGATCAACAGTCGGCAGATTAAAAACACCTGAGTCTAAATTAAAATCTGGCAATCTGCGTGCGGTGGATTTATATTCTTCTTGAATTATTGCCGACTCTAAAAAATCATCTTCTATTGTAGGCAACTTAATTACATCGCCTTGAGCCTTGTGTTTCTTAATGTAACCTATAACATTTTGGGGAACATTATCAACAATACTGAGCTTTAGACCTAAAATAATTGCTAAACACATGAAAAAAATCAATAAAGCGATATAGCGCACTATCGTCGCCTCACTATTGTCACAAATAATTGCACCAATCGCTCCACCAAGCCTATATTTATCTAACAAAGTAGCAAGCGCAATTGTGGCAATAAGAAAGGCGCAAATTTTTAAACTTGAGTAATTAATTTGCTTATTTTTGAGCAATAAACAAGAGCAATAAACATAGCCAGCGCTAATTATATACGCCGCCATACCAAAAAGCTGCACAAGAATATCTGCTATATTACTACCCACAGATCCAAGCCAATTGGTAATATGCTTGCCAGATGCAACATTGGCGCAATTATCAAAAGGATTATAAGAAATAAGGCACAAAAATATCAGCACGCCAGTGCCAGCTAGCAGCAATGCTTTAAGATTAATACTTAGATCTTTGGGCAAATCATCTTTGAATGAATGGATCATCTTGCGGCTTTGTTTGATTGTTTTGATCGTGCACTTTTTGCAGTAAAGAGTTAACAAAATCTACCTCGTTGGGAACAAGCATCATAGATGCTATATTAGTAAATTCATTAATAACTACCTTAAAAGGAGTGTCGGGAAAATAATAAAGCTCAGTAACACCAGCCCTTAAAACAGACAATAAAGTTAAATTTAAATTTTGTAAATCTCGCGTTTTGATTAAATTATTAGAGATTGCAGAATCTACATTTTCAATATTGAGCAAGGTGGCATGCAGCAATTGATGTAAATATATCTTATTGACCTTCAGACCGAATGTCTGACTATCTTGATCTATAATTTCTGCATCATAAAATTTTTCTAGATCAGATAGAATCCGCTCTATAGGCAATTTGGCAGACGTGTGGTAATATATACCCTGTACTGAGGCTATTCGTGAAAGAGTTTTAGGTTTAATTGAAAGCATAAAAAATTAGGATTGTCAGTAACTATAATTATTTATAGTATTGTATTATAA
>CANGHM010000094.1 GCA_947453775.1 Rickettsiales bacterium
GAAGTAGATATAAAAAAGTATTAATGCAATTGCCTCCATTCTCAAGATTTGGATTAATATAAAATGCCACAAGAGCACATATAGTAACTAAATGAAAAAACACCAACATTAACACACTCATGGAGATAAAAACTTTTTGAGCCTGATTGGCGCTAGATACTAGCTGTACTCTGCTCATAAAAAAAGGGCTAAGAATTGGCATTACGCCACTTAGAAACATTACCATATGACCTTGAATACCATCTTGCAACAAAAATTTTAAATTCACAGTGCGCATTGCTTCAGGCATATGATCGAGTATATAATTTACTGACTTAATATTAACATCTATTTCAGAAAAAAGAATTGGTAATAAAATAATTATAAATGAAAATTGCAATATAGATTTAATTACCAAGCTGGCATTACCTGAAATAGAATTATAAAAAAGCAAAACGAAAATTAATATAAAACAAAATATTTTTTGATTTATCTGGCAAAACGCATATATTGCTACTGGCAATATGACAAACATCCCTAATATTTTAGCTACACTCCATTTACTTTCTTTGCTGTGCATACATAAAAAATAGCACGCCATAAATATTACATAAACAATAAAACTAATATTAAAATCTATATCTAGCAGACTATCTATTGTTTTGTATATCCATTTTGTTTGCGTTAATATGACACTAAATGCAAAAAATAATCCACTTATTCCAGTTATGATTCTGCTATTAGGACCATGTATTTGGCCTATAATCTGCCCTATCGATTCATTTTTACGCAATGCAAAAATTTTTTTAATAAAAAAACACAATAACAACAGACCTATTACATCACCACATGCAAAGAAAAAATAGGAAAAGCCATATATATAGGCGTTATTAGCAGTATTAAATAAAGAATTTGCTGTAAAGAAAGTGCCAAAAACTATAGTAAAAAGGTCAAAACTTGAAGCCTTGCGATCTAGATTAATATATGATTGCAAAGATATTACGCGTGTGCTAAAATACTTCTTATTTACGATAAATAAAATTGCCAAAAAGCTTAAAAAAAAGGTTATCTCTATTATCGACATTCAAGCAGTATGCACAATCATTAAAATTAAGTTAAATAATTTATTGATGAGCACTTTTAACAACTCTAGCAACAGTCAATAAATTAATTATATCTTTATTATACAAAAAAATTAAGAATTACTCAATTCATGTTTGGCAATAATCCTATTCGACAAATTTCCAACAATGATGGAACAATGTTGGATGTACAAAATATTTTTTTAACAATCCAAGGAGAAGGTCCTTGCGCGGGTATTCCTGCTATTTTCATCAGACTTGGTGGATGCAATTTAGCTTGCAAGTTTTGCGATACTGAATTTGAAAGTTTTAAGTTAATAAGCTTGAAACAAATTATGGAAGAAGTATTTGAGCTAAAAGCTGACTTAGCGACCAATTTAATCGTGATTACTGGGGGTGAGCCGTTTCGACAAAATATCTCCCCTTTATGCGATGAATTAATTAAAAATAATTTTCTAGTGCAAATTGAGACCAATGGCACATTATTTCGACCTTTAAACCCCATGGTATCGATCGTATGCTCACCCAAAGCAAGCAAACTTGGCTATGCTCCAATCAGAGAAGATCTGCTAGTATACTTAGATGCTTTTAAATTTATTATCTCGCAAAGCCAGCAGAATTACTCACAAGTGCCTGATATGGGCCAAAAAAAACACCGAATAGCTGTTTATTTGCAGCCTATGGATGAATATGATGAAAATAAAAACGCTCAAAATACCATACTTACTATCAAGCTTTGTCAACAATACGGTTACCGCCTGAGTCTACAAACGCATAAGTTTATCGGCATTGAATAACACTTAAAAACACAAAGGATAAAAGGGGGAATTTGTGGTACCCACGGCCGGACTCGAACCGGCATGAACTCGCGTTCCACGGATTTTAAGTCCGTTATGTCTACCATTCCATCACGCGGGCAACAAAATAATAATAGCAATTTCTACAAAAATAGCAAGTTTTTTTTGCGAATATTATAGATATTGCTAAGAATCTAGACACAAAGCTTGACAGCAAACCTGAGCAGTGACTAGGGTAGTAATTTTCAACTAAAAAATAAAAATATTTGATATTTTGCACTTGTGAGTGATGAAATAAAATGCTAGTATTAACATCAATCTATAATTCCAAATTGTAGATTTATGTAATTTAAAGTATAAAAGTATCATATGAAAAATTCAACCCCCCAGCTTATTAAGCAAATTTTATCTTTTACGCAACAAGATCTGGCGCAGAGAGCTAATCAAGAGTTGTTAGATAGTTTTTACCCTGAGAATACTTATCGTTTATTTGCTGCAGAAATAAAAAATAATCCTTCAATTAATTATCTAAGAGAGCATTTTAATCCTTTAGGACTCAATATTTACGATCTACATTCGTTGCAAGATCGTATGCTATCTTTTGATTACGCTAACTCCTTAAAGAGAATTAAAAAATCAATCATCCTAGATGCTATTTTAAATCAAGATCCGCATCAAATCATGACACCAAAGCTCTATGATTTAGTCGATAAGGAAATGATAGATGAGATATATCACATTGATCTTACGGGCTGGTTATTTTGCTTAAATCAACTGCCCCAAGATTTACAAAACATTGTGCGAAATGATGATGAATTTGATGGTCAATATCTTAATGCTATTTTTCATACTATTCAAAGCACTGTTAGAGCCAATAACGCAGATAAATTAACAGATGTAATTAATCTTGCCCAGCAAGAGGGAATTACGCAAATAGCTAGCTTTATCGATAATCATCACTTAATGCTCTATGCTGCCCAGCACTGTCATGCTGATTGTATTGTGGCCTTAAAAGATGCAGGGGCTAATGTTAAGGCTGTAGATATTTTTGGCAATACAGCTTTGTACTATGCTGCCCAGCGCGGTTATGCTGATTGTATTGTGGTCTTGAGGGATGCTGGGGCTAATCTTGAGGCTGTAAATATTTTTGGCGATACAGCTTTGCACATTGCTGCCTATCGCGGTCATGCTGATTGTATTACGGCCTTGAGGGATGCTGGGGCTAAGGTTGATGCTAAAAATAATTGTGGCGAGACAGCTTTGCACTATGCTGCTATTGAAGGTCGTGCTAATTGCATCACGGCCTTGAGGGATGCTGGGGCTAATGTTGAGGCTCAAGATAACAATTACTATACAGCTTTACGCATTTCTGCTGCTAACGGTCGTGCTAATTGCATTACGGTCTTGAAAGATGCTGGGGCTAATGTTAATGCTAGAGATGAAGATGATTGGACAGCTTTGCACTATGCTGCCCGACGCGGTCATGCTGATTGCATTACGGCCTTGAGAGATGCTGGGGCTAATCTTGAGGCTGAAAATAAATATGGCAATACAGCTTTGCATATTGCTACCGAGCACGGTCA
>CANGHM010000095.1 GCA_947453775.1 Rickettsiales bacterium
TAAATGGACTAACATTATATACCGCCATGCCTTTTACAGATTGGTCAGTTAAATTTTCAGATTCATAAAACACTAAAACATTTTCACCAGGAACTAATGTCACTTCTCGCTGCTTAGGCGTGAAGTGCCAGCTTAGGTCTTTGTCGACGTTAGAGTCAAACAATATCTTAATTTTCCTTGTGCCTTTTTTATTAGAAAAATTTATATCTCTTTGAATGGTGCCGCCATAACCCGTAACTTTACAAAACATACTATAAAGCGGGATCGAGGCAAAGGCTAGCGCAACCATGATAAAGACTATTGCAACTAGCTTTAGGAGTAATTTTTTATTTTGCACATTTAGCATAAATGCTTTACCCCTTTCCTAGTAAACCTTGCCAAGCTAGGGCTAAACAAGTTTTTTGTGCTTGTATTTTACCTCCATCACATCTTTACCTTGCACTTGAGACATGTAATTGCAATAATCCTGATAATTACCCTCAAACCAATTTGCATTGCCCGGCTCATCAAAAGCAATAATATGGGTTGCAATTCTGTCCAAAAACCATCTATCGTGACTAATAACAAACACACACCCAGCAAAATCTAAAATTGCATCCTCTAGAGCTCGCAAAGTATCTACGTCTAGATCGTTCGACGGCTCATCAAGCAATATCACATTAGCACCAGCTTTAAGGAGCTTAGCGATATGCACCCTATTACGCTCACCACCAGAGAGTTGACCTATTTTTTTTTGCTGATCCCCACCACGAAAATTAAACGCTGCGCAATAAGCTCTGCTTTTTAAGACAAATTCACCCAGATCAAGCTCATCTAATCCGTCGGATATTTCCTCCCAAACAGTTTTATTGTCGCTTAAAATTTCACGAGTTTGATCAACAATACCAAGCTTAACGGTAGAGCCAATTAACAAGCTTCCCTGATCTGGTTTGTCTTTACCTGTAAGCATATTAAATAACGTTGTTTTGCCAGCGCCATTAGGGCCAACAATACCAACTATCGCGCCAGCCGGCGCCCTGAAGCTAAAATTAGTTAGCAAGGCTTTATCGCCAAAAGATTTAGAAATATTTTTCGCCTCTATAACCAAATCCCCTAGTCTTGGACCATGGGGAATTATGATTTGAGGACTGCTAATCACCTTCTCTCTTTGTTTGTTTAATAGCTCCTGATAGTTTTGTATTCTAGCCTTGCTTTTAGACTGCCTAGCTTTTGGAGACTGACTAATCCACTCTAGCTCGCGTGATAATTCTTTTTGTCTTGATGACTCCTCTTTTTCTTCAACCTCTAGCTTTTTTTTCTTTTGCATTAGCCAGCTAGAATAATTAGATTGCCAAGGAACACATTGCCCTCTATCAATTTCTAAAATCCACTGTGCAACGTTATCAAGAAAATATCTATCGTGAGTAATGGTTACTACCATACCCTTATATTCTTTAAGGTAATGCTCAATCCACGATACCGACTCAGAGTCTAAGTGGTTGGTTGGCTCATCTAAAAGTAAAATATCGGGTCTCTCAAGCAACAACTTACAAAGTGCAACTCTTCTTTTTTCACCACCTGATATTTTACTCACATCGGCATATTTATCGGGGCAACGCAGAGCCTGCATTGCAATTTCCACTTCGCGCTCAAAACTCCAACCGTCAATTGCATCAATCTTCTCTTGAAGCTCTCCTTGCTCTTCTAGCAGCTTGCTCATTTGCTCATCGTCTGTAATATGGGCAAATTGCTCATTTACATAGTTAAATCTATCGATTAGATCTTTTTTATCTTTTAGACCCTCTAAGATATTTTCAAAAACGTTTTTGCTTTCATCAAGCCTAGGCTCTTGAGCTAAATAGCCAATTTTTATTTTATCTTGCACCCAAAGCTCGCCGTCGTAGTCTTTATCTACACCAGCAATAATTTTAAGTAAGGTAGATTTACCAGCTCCATTAGGGCCGATAATACCAATTTTAGCGTCCGGCAAGAAAGACAACCAAGTTTCCTTGATAATCTCTTTGCCGTTGATTTTTTTAGATAGTCCTTTAGTTGAACAAATGTACTGGGCCATATTTTAATTAAGTTACTTTTATAGTGTTATCACTATTTTAGTTTAAGGTAAATGCGGCCCATATTGCAAGTTAAGTAGCGTTAAAATTTAACTTTCAAACCAAGAACTCCAGCAAGTCCACTAAACTTTTGATCAGATGCAGCAGCCATAGCAGTTTTATCTGCATTAATAATATGCCCTTTACCACTACCCCAAGCGTATGCTACTTCGCCGTAAGTAATTACACCAGGCAGAAATTTATATTCTGTTCCTAATGCTATTGAGTCAAATACATTTTTCTTACTAGATCCAGCAAGATAAGTTAAACTCACACCAATTGGACCTTGCGTATAAGCTACCGCGCCTCCATAGAAATAAGTATCTTTATTTTCAGAGTCTAAAGCTTTAGAGGTAAAACTTTGGTTTAAATTTCCATACGATGCTGAAAAGGCAAAATCACCATAAGCAAGACTTGCTCCAATATTATAAGCTAATAAATCTTTTATTTTATTATCTCCTTTAAGAGTCGCTAATTTAAGTTTATCTTCTGGAGCAGGAGATTTAGGCTTGGCTATGGCTGGGTCAATCTCATATTCAGCATCAGATTTTGCCAAGAAAGCTTCTTGCAATGCCTTACCATACTCACCAGTGGCCGATATCTTAAAGGCAATTGCCTCGTCGATCTTATGTTCGTAACTTGCTCCCCCGGCAAAAGCATTTGTTACACCATAACGAATGTTATACTTTTTAACATGACCAGCATTAACATACTGCACTTCTCTAGAAAAGTAAGAATCCACTTCGTCACGCTCAAATGCTCCAGAATTAGTACTATCTGGTATAAAGCTAATACCAAACTTAAAGCCTGCTATTAGTGGTGTGTAGTAGCTGATTTTTCTAGATGTCTCGCGTTTTGGAGCTACTGAATTTTTTGAATTAAAGTTAGATAAATAAAAATCAAAAACATTGATATCAAAACCATATGCCTGATTTGGGTTAGAATCTACAACCCCACCCCAACAAGTACCACTAGCGGCAACAGCATTTTCATTTCCATCAATTTGCATTTTAGTAGCTGCGTCAAAAGGAGATCCAGCCTCGAATCTACCAAAATCATCGCTTTCAATAAAAAGATATGATCCATTATAGCCAGGAGTTGTTTTTCCTTTCGCTGTGGTTAATAAGACTATATTGGCGCCGTATTTAAGACCATCTAACTCGTTTGATACTTTTACATTAACATTAGCACCACTATTAAAAACATAAGTATCGTTATTTGGCGACAAACCTGGTAACGCGCCACCTTCTGGTGCCTCTTGTTTACGCACAACGGTATTAAAATCAAACACACCGTCTAACTTAAAAGACAGCCCTTTATCTTCCGAAGCAATCGCTGAAGTAGAGGCA
>CANGHM010000096.1 GCA_947453775.1 Rickettsiales bacterium
AGTTCAAATGCTATTTGATCAAGATCAGATTCAATTTGATCAAGCAATGGGAAAAGTTTTTCATCCCATAGTTGTCGTTTTGCTACTTTGACGCATGATTCAAACTTTCTTAACTGTTCACAAGGTCCGGTCAATTTAAAGAATATTTTTTCAGCTGAATCTCGTATATAATCAGATGGTTTATAGCCCAAAAATTTAAGAAATTTATCTGTTAAGGGGGCGCTATTTTGCCCTTCCTCTAGGGGCTTTATTGCTTGAATCTGATCTTCATCTTTCTGAGTAGATTTATTTGTATCAGGTGAAACAGTATCTGTTTTAATTTCTGTCAATTTTTGGTTTAAAATCGCTTTTTCATCTCGTGTCTTATTGATTTGCTCACGAAACTTTTTGATCACTTCTTGAGGGTCAAAAATCGAGTCTTTGCCGTATACCCTATCGCTTTGTTCACGAAACTTTGCTGAACCTTCGATATATATTGTTTTATCTATATAAAAATCTAAACCAAGCTGCTGCATCTTTTCAATTTTTCCCATCGCATCATCCTTAGCGCTACTGATTAGCAACATATTAAATTTGCCTTTCCAGCTTTCTATCGCAAGGTCTAATGGAGATCTGCCTGAGGTATTTGCAGAATATTTTAAGAGTTCTGGGATTTTGCCATTACAAGCCTTAGCTAAGTTTTCAAAAAAATCAATATTTAAATATTTACAAGCATAATGTGCTACATTATTACCTCCTGTGTTGGATTCTAATAAAATATCAATACTATTATCTCTACTACAAAATTTTTGGTTTGTTCTGATAAATTCATTTAATTTGATAATTGCCTTATTAACGCCTTCTTCATCATCGATTGGGGTCTTTATAATACTTTCCGCTAATGCCCTTAATTCGATAGTTGCTTTTTTTAAATCTTTTAAAAATCCTTGACCACATTCTGGCGTCGTTCCTTTAACAAGCCAATCAAAATCGTTTTCCCTTCCATTTGTCTTTGTTTTATTGAATATATCAGGATCATGATACAATTTCATACCAAGTCCGTGCATTAGTGCGGCTTGCGAAATCAGCTTAGTATCATAATTTTTATCATGAATTTCTTGTATTGCAAGATCTAACGGGGTCTTGCCTCCTTCGTTGACTAATCTAGCGCACTCAGACATTTTTTTCTCGTTAAGTATTTCAGATAGAGTTTTGATAAAATCAACTTTCATGTATTTACAAGCATAATGTGCGACAGTATTGCCTTCTTCATTAGTCTCTAATAAGATTTCAATCTTATCTTCTCTGCTATATAGTTTTTTCTTTTCCTTGATATGTTTGTCTAATAGGTCAATTTTTTTCTTAAAATCATCTTGATCGGAACTTTTATTATTAATAATATCACTAACTAATTGCTCTAAAGGACTCTTCTTATTAAGATTTTTTAAATCATTAAAATCCAGTCCTGTAGTCTCGAATAATTTTTTATGATTTTCTTGAAATTTACCACTAATCAATAGATTTAATTTTATAGTCAAATCTGGCTTGTTCAGATAGTCAATAGTATCGATAGTATTTTTCACTGAAGTGACTAGATCATTTTGTATAAAATATTTAGAGTTTGAAGATTGAGTATAATTTGCTTTTTGCCAATTATTAATTGGTGCTGCTAGGTATGTTTTTAATTTGTCTTGCAAAGATAAAATTTCGTCATTGAGTTTTTGCCCCTCGGAAAAATGCAAGCGGGCATTTAGTGGGTTAATGATAGTTTTATACGCGCTTTGCGATAAGAAGGCCGTATTTGCGAAGAGGGTTGCTATACTTTTCATAATTGATAATACTAGATAAAATATTAAATAAACTCACCTTGAGTCAAGCTAATTACTTAGTCTTCCTTTGGGGAACTGGATTTATAATATAACATATTTGTTAAGCTGTCAACTATTTTTAAAAAAAATAATAAAAAGTTTTTTACATCACTAAATATTGATTTATATTAATAAAATACTTAAAATAGTCATATTTACCAATTTACTGACTTTAAGATAAATCTGGAGCGCTCTTGAATTGATGAATTAGGTACCATGATGATGTCAAAACCAAACTGCGCATATACGTCTAGATGGATTTTCTCAAAGGTCAAAGCTTGTTGATAGCTAATTTGTCTGGCGGCGGTATTTTGAATAAAACCTAAATTTTCGAAAAAAAAGACCTTATTTTGATAGATGCATGAGCTTAAGCAGCGCTCAATTTCATCAAGTAAAGCTATAGAAGGCGCAAACTCCGTGCCTGACAGATAGTTCCCAAGGGCATAGGTGCAAAATGGTGCGCGATCAAAAAACTGCAGATCTGCAATCGCATTTATCTGTCTGTCTTTTTGCATGCATATAATTTTATCTATAAAGCTTGGTTCTTCCCATGGGTGCTTTATTCCCTTAGCTTGCGCATATGCAATTACATCTGTTGCAGCTTCAGGCACTACTTGATGTCCTTCTTGGGCTAGTTGTTGTAAAACGGATGTTTTGCCAGCGCCGGCAGTGCCGGTAAAAATAAATGCTAAACTCATTTGCGACTCTTTGAAACGTACTTTCTAATTGGTGATATTAAATTAAAAACAGTCGATTTGCAACTGGTTTATCGCGGTTGGGGTACAATTTCAAACTTAATATCCCCTTTAAACGGGCAATGATCTCCCGCGCAACATGGTGCATCAATAGATAACGGTCGGGCTTGGTTAGTAGCTAATTGATAGTTTGTAATCAAAGATTTATTGATATAAGTTAGCTCCATTACACAAGTCAACATTCCTTTTAAGTTATTTGCCATAAACCTTGGGGCATAATTATTACCATGAACATGGACTAAAACAAAATCTTTATTTAAATTAGAAAGTAAAGTTATTGCTTTACTAAGACTGTTATAATAATCACAAAAATGGATTTCTAAAGCAATGCCAGTAATATTTTTGCTATGATCTAAGATATCATCGAAAGCATCATATTCTGCTCCTTCTATATCCATTTTTATAAACACTTTTTTATCTAATAAATTTAATGCTTTTAACTGGCTAGTAAAAGAAGAAATTTTATTTGATGAAAATTGCCCCTGATATAGACATTTATCATTGCCAATACATTCATTAACAAAATGAAATAATGGACTTTTACTTTTCACAGATTTAACACCGCAGTCAAAACCATAAGAATGTTTATTGTACCTAGTAGAAAAATCTTCTTCAAATTGATTATCTTCTGCAATACCATAGCCCATTAAGACATCAGCGGCTTGTAAAGCCTCCTCTGGAACAATATATCCACCATCGTTTTTTCCGCCTAGTCTAATTAAATTGATTTCTTTATCCGATTTAAAAGTGGTATATATTTTGAGTAAATCAACCAATTCTACAAGGGGGGTTTGGATGCCTGAGAGCCAT
>CANGHM010000097.1 GCA_947453775.1 Rickettsiales bacterium
AATACCAACGATAATATTCTCATCACATGTCCGCAAGAGAGCGATTTTGAAAATGAATATACTTTGATTTTGAAAGATTTTAATCTTGACTATCGTTTGAGTAATTTTGATATAGATGAGCTCGCTCAAAAGATCAAAGAAAAGACTGAAAAAAAGATTCCAGATTTCTATGAATATAATATTCGCACTATAGAAATAACTAATACTTCAACTGAGCTTTTGCGTTATTTATTTGAGAAATTTTTAGATGACGTTTTAGATTGTCAAGGTGGGCTTAAGTTGATAATACATTCTGCTTCTGAATATAATATATGTAGTTTGGACGTAGATAATGTGTTTTATTTGGCGCAACTTAGAATTAATGATAATTTAGTAATCGATCCATCATTTCTGCAAGGTGTTAATACTGATGATTGTAATACTGACACAATAGAATGGTTGAATGATATGACGGGCGAAAGCTCTGATGACTGTTCAGCTATGGTGGATACTTGTAATTGAGCATAAAGTATGGTATATTTTGATTTGTAAAAATCATGCAGGATTAAGAAGTTAGTCCCACAAATTATTGGGCTGGTGTCTTGCAGGTGTCTAACTAACTTGAATTAAAATTATTTATGTCTTTTTCTGAAATTACAATCAATGAATTATGGGAAGCTGGTGTGCAATTTGGCCACAAAGCTTCTAGATGGAATCCAAAAATGGCACCGTATATATACGGTGAAAAAAATGGTTTGCATATAATCGACTTAAGACAAACACTTGCCTTGCTTAAGATCGCTCAAAAAGCTATATATAAGACTGTTAAAGAAAATGGCCGTGTGCTTTTTGTTGGAACAAAGGTTCAAGGCTCAAGTATTGTGGCTGAATATGCGAAAAAATGTGGACAATATCACATCAGTAGCAGATGGCTGGGTGGAACTTTGACTAATTGGTCTACCGTTTCTAAGTCTATAAAAGAGCTAGATAAAATTGAAAAAACTATCGAGGCAAACGTTGAAAACCCTATATATACAAAAAAAGAAATCCTTAACATGGAGCGTAAAAGGCAAAAGCTTTTAGCATACTTGGGTGGTATACGTGATATGGGAGGTAAGCCAAACTTGATGGTGGTTTTAGATACTATTAAGGATAGTATAGCTATAGAAGAGGCTCGCAAGCTTAATATACCTGTTATAGCTATTACAGATACCAACTCTAATCCCGACGATATTTCATATATTATTCCTGGTAACGACGATGCAATTAAGGCCATTAAGCTTTACTGCCAAGCTTTTGCCGATAGCGCTTTGGCTGGTCTTGAAGAGGCTCTTGTGGCTTCTGGGGTTGATGTTGGTGCTATGACTCAGAATTCTGAAAGTAAATTTAAGGATTCTAGAAAAGTTAATCGTATTAAGCAAAGTAGAAAAATTAATCCTTCTGGCACCGGGACTGTGGATGAAAAAACATCGCAAGAATTTGAAAAAGTTTTAAATCAACCAGTAACTAAATAATTATTTTTCTACATATTATGACAATAAATATATCTGCAAATTTAGTAAATGAATTAAGGGCCAAAACTGGTGCTGGTATCATGGATTGTAAAAAGGCTTTAATTGAAAATAATGGAGATTTAGACACTTCGATTGATTGGCTAAGAAAAAAAGGAGCTGCTTCTGTTGCTAAAAAAGCTGACAGGGAGGCTAAAGAAGGTGCTATGAGCGTATTTATCGACGGTGATCAAGCGGTTGTTTTAGAGGTGAACTGTGAGACAGATTTTGTTGCCAGAAATGATAAATTTCAAGATATTGTTAAAAAAATTACTGAGCATGCGGTAAGGCATAATATTACTACTTTAGAGGGTCTTATTGATTCCCAGATAGAGGCCAATATTAAAGTGTCGGAATACATTACCAATAGTGCTGCAATCATTGGCGAGAAGCTTTCGCTTGGAGCGTTTGCTGCTGAAAGGGGTAGTCTTATTTTCTCATACGTGCACAATGCTTACAGTCCAACTGCAGGTAAAATTGCCGTATTAGTTTCTTTTGACTCGAATCTTGATAAATCATCTTTGCAAGAGTTGGGCAGAAAAGTTGCTATGCACATTGCCGCTGCTGACCCTTTGCCTTTGGCATTAAATATCTCCGATTTAGATGAAAATTTGATCGATAGAGAAAAAAGTATTTTCGCTGATCAAGCTAAAGCTAGCGGAAAGCCTGAAGCGGTCATTGAAAAGATGCTTGAGGGTAAAATGCGTACCTTCTACGAAGGTGTGGTATTAAACGAACAGATATCTATGTTGGGTGATAAAATGAAAATTAAAGATATGGTAAATGATTTTGCCAAGTCTAAAGGCGGTAATGCTACAATCAAGTCTTATCAACGATTCCAGATTGGAAGAAATTAGTTTATACACATGAGCGCAAAGGGCTTTTTTGAAGTTAAAATACCCACGAAAGATTTTACTCATGCATTAAATATTGCCACATCTGTCATGGATAGAAAAAGTGTTAATCCATTACTTGGTTGTGTTAGGTTAGATGCTGAAGATTCTAGTCTTTCTTTGCAGGCAAGTGATGGGAGCATTTTTGTTAAACAATCTATTGGTGCGAAAATAATTAATGTTTCAACTAGTGTTGCTGTAGAGGGTAAATTGCTTGAAAGAATGCTGAAAGGCCTTGATTCTGATGAAATTACCCTTACTTACTTAGATGATTCCAATGAGTTAATGGTAAATAGTATAGGATTTGAGTTAAAACTAGTTGCTATGCCTGTGGAAGATTTTCCTAAATTTCCTAGGGTGTATACCGATTCAACATTCGATTTGCCTTACAAAGATTTATATAATCTTTTGCATTACACCGAATTTTCTTCTTCTCAAGATGAAATTAGGTACAACCTTAATGGTGTGTGTTTGCACTCAGATAATGAGAAAATCTCTTCTGCTTCAACCGATGTCTTCAGGTTGTCTACCTTTTCTTTAGATTCAACAGGGGTGCAAAAAGAGTTTAAAATTATTGTTCCAACCAAAACTGTTGATTTTATTCGAAAAATGAACGCGCCATCTTTTGAAAATCATCTAGTTAAAGCTAAAATTAATAATAATATTATAGAGCTTTCAATATTAAATACCTTGATTGTTTCTAAACTAATTGATGGAGCTTTTCCTGAGTATTCTAGTTTGATTCCAAAAAATAATGATCAAAAGCTGCTAATTAATAAAGCTGCTTTGGCTACAGCAATCGATAGAGTTTCTGGTATAAATGATGAAAAATCTAAAGCCATTACAATTGATATTGCAGATGATAAAATTGAAATTTCAGCATATACTCATTCTAAGGGCGAGGCTAAACAGTCTATTCCAGCTATGCATTTTAAATATTCTAG
>CANGHM010000098.1 GCA_947453775.1 Rickettsiales bacterium
TACATCTATTAATAGAATAACGATATTTTGGCTTGTTTGTTGTGTGTCTTGATTTTCTTGCCAATTATCATTGTTCAGAGTATGTTGCAATACTTGCAAAAATGTGTGTTCGGTCGGGTAAACTTGATCTTTTTTGAATCTTTTATATGATGATTCTATATATTCATTTTCTTCTAAGAATTCTTCTGTCTTCGATCTGAGTGCGTTGAATGAGCGTTTATTTGTTTTTTCTTGTATTTGTCTGCTACTTGAGTCGATTTGTCCACTTTCTTCTTCGTGATTTTTTTGTTGATTATGTTGGCGGTCTTGCTGCTCTTCTTGGTCTATTAAAGTGCTCTTTTGGTTTTTTGGGGATTGAATTTGATTTTCGTCATCTTGTTGATTGTCGTGATTATTATTTTCGTTTTTTTCGTTTTCTGGATTATTTTTGTTTGTATTGTGCATATTATCTATACTTTTAATGATATAATGCAAATTATACTAACTTAAAATTAAAGACTTATCAAGTCAGTTGATTATTTAATTTAAATATTAATCTGAAATGCTAAAAATAACCGAGCCAAAGTATTAAATATTATGCTTACTTTAGATCGTATTAAAATTATGGGCAATTCATTTTTTGTTTATAGTCAATTAAGTTGAAGTTTAATACTAGAAACAATGCCTTTAGCGCTACTGTCACATAGTAAAGGGCGCAGTGAGGCAAGCCAGCAAACCTCAAATCAATTTACTATATCGTTAAATGTAATATGCCTATGATCTAAAGCAAAATATTTGTACTATAGACTATTTCTAGTATCAAACTTCAACTTAATTGACTATATAACTGATGATAAATCCAGGGTGATAAATATTTTATAGCCGATAAATTAGCAACTTTAATCAATTTATAATTTAATAGCCGATGAAAACGATGTATTTTACTATAAGTTAATGATATTATTTTGATAATTAATTTTTTGTTTTGAATATATATCAATGCGGCGGGCGATACTATATTTGTTAGCAATTTTTGCTTATGATGTGCAAATATCTTTGGCTAATTTTGTATTAGATGATTTCTTAGATTATGTGAATGAGTGTAAATTGTGGGGGCGAAAAATTGATGTAGCAAATGATTTTCGCAATATTTTGCAAAATGTAGAGATCTCAGATGTTGATCTTTCAGATATTAATCTAGATATGGTGGCAATTGTTAATTGTAAATTTTCTAGAGTTAATTTTGCAAATGCCAAAATTAGTAATACCCAAATTAGTCATAGTATTTTTCGTGAATGTGACTTTTCCAGCGCTAGTATTGTTGATGTTATGTTGCATCATGCTGATTTTAATTCGACTAAATTTAATAAATCTTCCTTTGTTAATATGAATTCTATTAGCGCTAGTTTTGCTAATTCTCATTTTACTGCAACTAAGATTTTAAATTGTAATTTCCAAACTACTGACATTTCATTTGTAAATTTTCAAAATGCACAAATTCAAAATGTTAATTTTTATAAATCTCAATTTAGATTTGCTAATATACAAAATAGTCGATTTGAAGGGGTGTTTTTTTATGGTGCGAATTTAACTAAAGCGCTTTTTGATTCTAATATGTTTTTGAATTCAAGGCTGGAGTCGTGTGTTTTGGCTGATATTAAGCGTCAATCAAATACTGTGCGAAATTCTAATTTTAACACGGTTCTTTCGGGTGGTTAGAGGCAGATGGCGGATAGAGTGGGATTCGAACCCACGGTACACTCGCATGTACGCCGGTTTTCAAGACCGGTTCCTTAAACCGCTCGGACATCTATCCATGTATGTTTATATACGAAAATATAAATAAATGCAAGAGTAAATTTTATGTTAAATGCAGCTGATAAAATTTTTTCCAATTTGCAGGTCTGTGGCGATGTTGATATTCAAGGTAGTATTATCAGGGGTGATTGGGGCCAGATAGAAGATATTTTATCTCGCGGCGCGGGGTGGATTATTGAGCAAATAAAAAAATCTGGTTTGCGCGGGCGAGGCGGGGCTGGTTTTTCGACTGGTGCTAAATGGTCGTTTGTTGCTCAAGATGGTGCTCAGCATTATATGATTATCAACGCCGATGAATCTGAGCCTGGGACTTGTAAGGACCGTGATATTTTGCGATATGAGCCTCATAAGATAATAGAAGGGGCTCTGATTGCTAGCCATGCTATTGGGGCTAATGTGTGTTACATATATATCAGGGGAGAGTATTATCTTGAGGCGCAAATTTTACAGCGTGCAATCGATGAAGCATATGTTGCTGGTTTTCTTGGTAATGATATTGCTGGCATGAGTGTGGATATATTTTTGCACTCAGGTGCTGGGGCTTATATTTGTGGCGAGGAAAGTGCTTTGCTAGAAAGTCTTGAGGGTAAAAAAGGTATGCCAAGGCTCAAGCCACCTTTTCCTGCTGCAATTGGCCTTTATGGCTGTCCTACGGTAATTAATAATGTTGAGACTATTGCTGTGGTTGGAACAATTTTGCGTCGCGGGGCCGATTGGTTTGCTTCAATTGGTAAGCCAAATAATACGGGTACAAAAATTTTCTCTATTTCTGGTCATGTAAATAACCCGTGTAATGTTGAAGAAGCAATGGGGGTGCCTTTGCGCGAGTTAATAGAGCGCTATGCTGGAGGGGTTATAGGTGGATGGGAAAATTTGAAAGCTATTATTCCCGGTGGTTCCTCGACTCCAATGATTACAAAAGATATAGCTCAAAGTATTACGATGGATTTTGATGCTTTGCAGCAAGTTGGCTCGGCTTTGGGTACTGGGGGGATAATTGTTATGGATAATTCTGTAGATCTTGTGAGGGCTGTGGCAATTTTAAGTAAATTTTATATGCATGAATCCTGCGGGCAATGCTCGCCTTGTCGCGAAGGTGTTGGCTGGCTTTGGCGCATGATGAATAAAATAGCTGATTGCAACGCTACTGTTGATGAAGTCGATCGGTTGCTAAATGTTACTAAGCAAATACAGGGGCATACGATTTGCGCTTTGGGTGACGCTGCAGCTTGGCCAATTCAAGGATTGATGCGTCATTTTGGCGATCAGATTAAATCGCGCTTAAATAAGTAATAACTATTCAAAAATAACCCAAGATATATTTTGACTAATATCGGCAAATCGGTTAAAATAGGGTGATGATATCCAATCAATAAAGAAAAAAATGATCAACGATAAATCGCTTGTAAGCTTTGATTACGCTATAAAATATCTGTTAAAAGATAAAGGCGATTACAGCATCGTTGAAGGGTTTATCTCTGCTCTTTTGGCAACAAAGGGGTATAAAAAAGTTAAAATTATAGCCCTACTTGAAAGCGAAAGTAATAAAGAAGATA
>CANGHM010000099.1 GCA_947453775.1 Rickettsiales bacterium
AGTCTAGCAGATTTGATCGTGGAAGACGAGGATCATCACAAATACATTATCGAGATTGAGCGCAACGTGAAAAACTCGTTTATTCATAAATCTTGCTTTAATACCTCCAGGCTCATTGTCGATAACCTTGCGCAAAGAGAGGACTATACCCAAATAATTAAAATATTTCACATATCGCTGCTATATTTCCCCATAGGCAGCGGCAATGGAGCTATTTACCACGGCAAGACCATTATTCACGAGGTTGAAACCAAAGAAAAATTAGCGGTTCATATTAAAAACCAGGAAACTGGCCAGGTTTTTGATGCAACTGACATTTTGCCTGAATATTTTTATATATCAATACCGCTATTTAACGATCGGCTTGAAAAAGAGGTAGATGAATGGCTACATGTGATGAAATACGATGAAGTGCCAGAGCATTATCACTCACCGTATATGGCCCAAGTGGCGGAAAAACTTAACATTTTAAAAATGACCTCATCTGAAAGGGCTAATTACTCTTACTACCAAAAAAAGGTTTACAGCGACCGAGACGAGATGCAAGCTGCCGAAGCGAGAGGCGAAGCAAGGGGTGAGGCTCGAGGTATAGATTTAGAAAAAAAGTCAATAGCGAAAAATTTGATACGGCTAGGTTTGAATTTTCAAGATATCGCAAAAGCTACTGAATTGCCTGTAGTGGAAATTGAGCAATTAGCTAAAATAACTTAATTATGATTTTCTATAATTTATAACCATTTTATTTTGGGTAAATTATCTTTAGTTTTATTGCCATAAACTCCAATAAATCGCTCACTAGAATCATTTAAATTGATAAATTTTTTGCTCATGCATGAGTCTTCAGAATAATTTAAAATTAAGTCAGCTTTAGAGTTGCAATCTAAATTATTAAATATCACTTCGATGAGTATATTGTGTTTAGTTAGGTATTGTCGGTTGGATCTTTCGATCATATGGAGTTTGTCTATGCTTTCTTGTCCAAACCAGTTTGCCCAGTTGTTTTGAATAAAATTAGAAGGTTTGGTTTCGCTATAAAGCTCTATTTTTTCGTCTTTTGTGCGTAGTGCTATTGTGTTTAGAGGTATGTCTAATACAAAGCATGGTCTTTGTATAGTGTTCATCAGTATTATGCTTATTGCGATGATAGCTATTCCCAGTAGTCTTATTTGTGATTTCCAGATGACTAGCCATAAAAATCCAAATATATATATTATCAGATGATAATCATCTATATGACCTGTGTAAATTGAGCTATATGGTAAATTGGCTATTTTATTTGCGATATTAATAATTATTTCTACAAAATAGCTCATAAATTTCAGTGGGTATTGTTCGGCGTTAAAAGGCATTGAAATCAGAAATATGAATACGCATGGCATCAATATGAATGTTGTAATGGGTACTGCGATTAAATTTGTTATTGGGCTGTAGTTTGAAAACATATTAAAATGATATGCTACGATTGGTCCAGTTACTATTCCTACAAAAGCACTTGAGTATAAATTGCTCCAAATAATCTTGATACTTTTTATAAAGATGCCGTGTTTTGCACTTGTTGAGATGCTTAAATGTTGGTTATATTGCCATATTAAGGCTAATACTGCTATAAACGATAAATGAAAACTAGGATTAATTGTGTATTGAGGGCTGATTGCTAATATTAAAAAACTTGCAATTGAAACTGCTCTCATTGGATTGTAGTCTCGATGTAGCATAATTGCCACATTTGCGCAGCTGCTCATAATAAATGCTCTGGTGGCAGAAACTTTAGTGCCAGATAGCTCTAAGTAAAAATAGCTAAAAATAATCGATAATATCCCGGCTATAAGCTTGATATTGTGGTTATGTGCTAGATAGTTTGAAACATTTAAGATAAATCGAAAAAATCTGAAACATATCAGGGTTACTAAGGTTAAATGTAGCCCAGATATGCAAAGTAAATGCGATATTCCTGATATTCTAATATTGCGTATTGTTTGGGCTTGCATGCCTTGATAATCTCCTATTATGAGGGCTAAAATAAAATTTGCAGGATCTTGCTTTAGGTAGCCAGTGATTCTTGTATATATTGTTTTTCTTAAATTGCTCCAAATATCGCTATTTTTTTTGATAATAATTGGTGATGAGAGGCAAAAGCCTGTTGCTTGAATATTATTTAATTTAGCATGAAGGTGAAAATTATACCCTCCAGGAGTTGTTTCTTGGCTTGCTTGGGTTAGTTTGGCTCGAATTAGTATTTGATCTCCTATTTCTATATGTTGAAGATATTTATCTTGGATTGTAAGTCTTATGTCACCTTTTGAATTAATATCTCTTGATATTGAATTGTTGAGGTATTGCGGGTTTTTTAATACAATTCTAGTGCTTTTAGAAAGTTTTGTAATTTGACCTATGGTTCCTTGAAAGTAGTCTACTACGTTATCTTCTAGTTTGTTGCTTCTGGCATTAAATTTCTTAAATTCGCTAGCTAATACACCTAGAGTAAAAAAAAATATTAAATAAAAAAGATACTTTTGAATATTACATTTGGAATTAATAATTAAAATTATTACAAAAATATTAATCAATATAGGTATTATGCACGATGATGTCCAGTGACATTTAGAGAGTGAAAAAAGGCATCCAAATAAGAAAAAAACAAAATACCATAATGATATTTGGTGATAATCTTTTAAAACCAATTCTATGATTTTTTTATTTATGGTTTTAATGGGCTGTAACAAATTTAATTCCAGATTAACAAAACTTCCCAAATATATCGTATACACCCTTAGATGTCAATATTTGAAAAAATTTCTTGACAGGGCAAAAAATAGATGCAATAGTACAAATAGAGTGTTATATTTGCACGTGTGAAATATATCATGTTGAGATAATGCAATAAGTTTAATCTAATTGTTACGCGTGACTTTATTAGGTTTATTTTCCAAATTAGGCTATTTATATGTTTAATCTAGATATTATTATCTTTGTTCTGTTTTTAATGACCAATTTGGTTGTGGGGCTATTTTACTCTAGGGGGGTGAGTAATATACGTCAATACGCAGTTGGGGACCGTAATTTTTCTACTGGCACTTTGGTTTCTACGATTGTTGCTAGTTGGGCTGGCGCTGAATTTTTTACGTGCGTAGTAGCTGAAACTTATAGGCAGGGCTTGTATTTTATTATACCTGCTATTGGCGATTCGTTGGTAATTTTATTTTATGGATATTTTTGTGCTCATAGAATGGGTGAGTTCCTAGGCAATTTGTCAATTGCAGAAGCGATGGGTAATTTGTTTGGTAGGGCTGTGAGTTTAATGACCGTGGCTTTTAGTATTGTGTTATCCATCGGATATTTGGC
>CANGHM010000100.1 GCA_947453775.1 Rickettsiales bacterium
AGTTATTTTTTATTTGCCACGACCAAAGAGCAGCTAGAGTTTACCCATTTCCCATTAGGTACTTTTAGTAAGGTGCAAACCAGAGAGCTAGCAGCGCAATTTGGCTTACTTACAGCAGATAAACCCGACAGCCAAGACATATGCTTCGTTCCCGATGGCAAATATGCACAGTTGGTTGAAAAACTTAGACCAGAAGCAAAGAAAATTGGTAAAATTATGCATGTAGATGGTTATCAATTGGGTGAGCATAGCGGCATTATTAATTATACTATAGGCCAAAGACGAGGCTTGAAAATAGCCACCGGCAGTCCGCTTTATGTTACGCGCATAGACCCTGAGCAAAATATAGTTTATGTTGGGCCCGAAAGCGCTTTGCATAAACAAAAATTTATAATATACGACGTTAATTGGCTCGGCCAAGAACAAGACAAATCTACCTTAGAAGACTTACAGGTAAAAATACGCTCGACACACCAAGGATCTTATGCTAAAATAGAAGACTTAGGGGCAAATAAAATGCAAATTTGCTTGTTAATGCCTGAAAAATCCATCACACCTGGCCAAGCGTGCGTAATATATCATGGCCAAAGAGTCATGGGTGGTGGCTGGATAGCTTAAGTATTATTTTAATCATCATTACATTTAGATATGAATCCACTTTTTAAGAAAAGCTTTGAAGAAGTTAAAAGCGCAGCAGCAAAAAGTAATCTTACAAAAAATTTAACAGCTGTTGACCTAATTTTGATCGGGCTAGGCTCGATCGTTGGAGCTGGGGCTTTTGTAGTAACTGGGCAAGTCGCCGCTCAATACTCTGGTCCAGCGGTGATGCTTTCTTACGCTATAGCGGGCATAGTGTGCATTTTTGTAGCACTTGCTTACGCTGAGCTCGCCGTACTACTGCCAACCTCTGGCAGTGTATATAGCTATAGCTACGTAGCATACGGCGAAATTTTTGCCTGGATCATGGGCAGTATATTGTTTTTAGAGATGGGCTTTGGAGCCGCTGCAGTATCGATCGGATGGGCTTCTTATGTGCAAGGAATTTTGGAAACTGCAGGAATAACCCTGCCCAAAGCTTTCATCACTTCTCCATTTGAGGGAGGAGTCTTCAATTTTTTAGCAGTTTTTGTGCTATGTTTCGCCGGACTAGTGGTGTATCTTGGTACCAAAGATAGCAAGAGATTAAATGCAATATTGGTGGTAGTAAAATTTCTTGCCATTGCTGCTTTTGTTATCGCTGCAGCACCCCATTTCGATGAGAAAAATTGGGCCAACTTTATGCCCTTTGGTTTTGATGACGTACTTATTGGCAGCTCGATACTATTTCTAGCATTCAATGGATTTAGCGTTATTGCCACCGCCTCAGAAGAGTGCAAAAACCCTAGCAGAGACATTACAATAGGTATTGTAGGGGCGCTAGTTTTATCTTCACTAGTTTATGTCTTAATAGGCGGACTGGTAACAGGTATAGCTCCGTTTAATGAACTTAACAATGCTGAGCCATTAACATATGCACTTAAGAAAAATGGCAGCCATATTGGCTCAATTATAGTTGGAATTGGAGCCGTTTGCGGCATGACAACAGTTCTGATGATGCAAATATATGCTATCTCTCGCATAGTTTACGTAATTGCGCGCGATGGCTTGCTGCCTAAATTTTTATCTAATACCCACCCAACAAACGGCAGTCCTCATAATGCAGTTATAGTGCTAACTATCATGCTTTCAATTATAGCTGGCTTAATGCCATTTCATATCATAAGCAAGCTTACAAGCATGGGGGGACTTATCGACTATATTTGCGTTACTTCAATTGTGATATACCTAAGACTTAAAATGCCAAATATAGTAAGACCATTTCAATGCCCAATGGTTTTTATAATTGCACCTTTGGCACTAGTAGCATGTACTTACTTGTTGTTTAAACAAATTATTGATACCAATGGTGAATTAATACTAACAGGTAAGATCATGATTGGCTGGATGATAGCTGTAGTTTTGTTGTATTTTATAAGAAAATTATTTAGCAAAACAGCATAATAATGCCAAAAAACTTAGTTGAGTTTTGCAATGTCTCTAAGACTTATCAGAAAAACAAAGTTATAGATAATATCAGTTTTACGATAGCCAAAAACAGCATCATAACCTTAGTTGGACCCAATGGTGCTGGTAAAACTACTATCGCTAAAATGATTTTAGGACAAGAAAAACCCACTCAAGGAACTATATCTCTATGTCAAAACATCAGTTTTGGCTATGTCCCACAGCAGTTAAATTTAAATCGTAGCCTGCCGATGAGTGTGGCAAATCTTATTAGTGTACTAACTAATAAAGTCAAAATAAACGATAGTATGCTAAAAAATTTACTTGAGTTTGCACAGATAGATAAAATTAAAAACCAAGATATTTTGCAAATATCAGGCGGGCAGCTTAGAAGGGTGTTTTTGGCCGCATGCTTAATTAATCAGGCAAATTTGATTATATTAGATGAACCAACTAAAGAATTAGACATAGTTGCGCAAAGTAATTTTTACAAAATGCTAGAAGAAATAAAAAGTAATTTTGGCATATCCATATTAATTATTTCCCACGACCTGCACACAGTAATTAAATCCTCCGATCAGGTACTGTGTCTAAACCATCATCTTTGTTGCTATGGCAAGCCTACTGAGCAATATCAAGAAATTTTAGACCACATTGGGTTTTATCAACATCGTCATAATCACCGTCATAATTAGAAACTAAAATTTTCTTAGCACAAATTCCCCTGGATGCAAAATAAGCATGTTTTCCTCTTTCACGTCACTGCTCTTAATAGCATTTTCATAATCAAGCAATTGTTGATGATATGATTCATCGGTGAGTTTAAATACGCCAAAATGCGATGGAATGAAAAACTTAGCATTTAAATCTTTATAAGCATTAATTGCATCTTGCGGATTCATGTGCACATCGCCCATAAACCAACGCGGCTCGTAAGAACCAATTGGTAAAATAGCAAAAAGAATATTGCTAAAGTGCTGGGCAATAGTCTGAAACATCTCTTGACTATAGCCAGAATCACCAACAAAACACACCTGACCTTGCGGAGCATCAATAATAAATCCGCCCCAAAGAGCCTTGTTCCTGTCTATCACAGTTCTGCTAGACCAATGCTGCGATGGCACCAAGTGCACTTGCGCAGACTTAAAGGAAAAAGATTCATACCAATTTAGTTCGATAATTTTCGCTTTAGGTATAGCTTGCTTAATCACCTTAGCATTACCAAGAGGCACAACGATGCAAGGATGATGCACAT
>CANGHM010000101.1 GCA_947453775.1 Rickettsiales bacterium
ATATTTTAACACTTTTATTGATCGTTGTTATTGGCCTACCTGGACTAGCAGTATCGAGTAAAAAATCTCTTGACAATAAAATTAGCAGCTCTGTTGAAGAATTTTTGGCCGAGCACCCAAATTTACATGCCACTTATGAGCTTGTGAATGAATCTAAAAAAGTTATCGCAAAAGGAGCCAATGGTTATGCATTTATAGAAAAATCCATCAAGCTGAAGCCTAATCAAACAATGGCCGTTGCATCTGCTACAAAAAATATTATCGCTGCAGCAATACTTAAGCTAGAAGAAAAAAAATTACTCAACGTATCCGATACCATTGATAAGTTTTTTCCAGCCTCCTCACAAGTCTGGAAGGCCGATGATAAAACCCCAAGTCTTTTCCCAAAATGGGCCAAAACAGTTACAATACATCACCTTTTAACTCACACATCAGGTTTAAAAGAATACGTATTTAACATAAAAATCGACCCCTCTCATTCACATGAAATTATTAACAGACAAATCTTAAATTTTGCAGCAAAAAATGGTTTAGCATTTACCCCAGGCGCAAAGAGCAAATATAGTAACACTGGTTATGTAATTTTAGGAATGATAATAGAGCATTTAACACAAACGAATCTCGCGCAACATTTAGATGAAGTTTTCTTTAAACCACTCAATATGAAAGACACACATATGTCCTCATTGCAAGAGGCTTTAGATTATCGCAAAGGCCTTTTGTCGGGCTATCCAGAGTTATACTTTGCCCACTGGGCTAAAGAGCATTTTCATATGAAAAAAGCTGAAACAGGATTTTTCTTTGTACCATACGCCGATGGAGGAATCATCTCTACAGCTCACGATATAAGCAATTGGCACTATAATTTACATCATGGTAAGATCTTAAGCGCTAAATCATATCAAAAAATGATTCATCCGCACGCACGCTACCCTATCCTCGACGCACCTAATCGCTATTGTGGTTATGGGATATTTATTAAAAAAATTAATGATAAAGACACCCTATACTATCATGCCGGTCGGGCAGCTGGAATTAGAAGCGAAAGCGGATATCTAAAGGGGCCCAATATCTCTTTTTCCATTATTAGCAATGTAATGATTCCACTTAACGAAAGACAAATTAAACAAATTGATTTGACTAATCTAGAGAATCAAGTAGATATTATATTTTTCTTAAAAAATATCATTAATGCCACTCAACCGACTAAAGTAAATTAAAATATGGAATCTAGCACTAACGCATCAAAAGAACAACTCAAACACTTGGTGGAAAAAATTGAGCGACTCGAGGAAGAAAAATCTCATGTTGCCGAAGCTTTGCGCGAAGTATTTCAGGAGACTAAAAGCAATGGTTTTGATATTAAAGCCATTAAACAAGTACTAAAACTTAGAAAAATGGATCGCGACAGCCTGGCAGAGCAAGATGCCCTAATAGATCTTTATCGCGATATTTTAAACGTATAATATAGTCAATTAAGTTGAAGTTTGATACTAGAAGCAGCCTATAGCGCCACTGGGCATACGCTAAAGCAACGGCGAGGCAAACCAAGCAAACCTCAAATCAATTGATCTATAACACGCCTGCGCGGAGCCATGTTATGCCGCCTCTGCTGCCGGAGCATCCCCCACTACACCAACATCATAAGACTCGTTTTTTATACCTTCGCAAGGTGTTTTATAATATGGATCTTTATAGTCAGGCAACTTCTCTTCAAAGCTAGGCTTTTTATACATATAACTTACCTCATCGCGATGAGACAATTCATAATCTATAGATTGTTTTTGTTTTGCTTGAATAGTTGATTTTTTCTTATCCCAAAAACCGTTACCACATTTTAAGCCAGCTGTTTTCAAACCTTTTTCAAGAATATGATCGGCAAAATCAACAAATCCCATCTCTCTGATTACCTCATATATTTGCTCATCATTAAAATATTCTAATCCTAGATGATACAAATTATTTATTTTTTTAATAATTTCACCCCTCTTTTTTTGAACATCATCTTTGCACGCCATCTTCTTAGCGAAACTTACTATTTTTTGTAATAAATTAGCATCGCATTGATGCGCATGCTCTATAGCGCAATCTAAAGGAGTTTTAGATTGGTTATCGACTATCTTGTTAAATCTCTTAAGTATGGATATATTATGCTGTGAATTACATTTAATTTTACTTAGCAATGCACAAAAAGCTTGATTCAAATCAGCACATGCATAATGAACGATAGTTTTACCTTCTGAGTTTTGACTCAATAAAATTTGAATATTTTCCTCAAAGGCACAAACTCTGGTATGAAGCTCAATAAAATTTGTTAATTTTTTTAGATTCGTATTAAAAGATTTTTGATTATCGGGATTGATACAATCCGTTACTAATAAAGCTAATTCTTGAGTGATTTTTTCTGGCTCAAAACCCAATCCAATTTTTTCAAAGCCTGGGGTTTTAATAATTTTATCCGTATTATAACAAAAATTCGCAAACCCACCTTGCCACTTTCTACATTCATCATATACCGTTGGGTTGTTATAGTAATTTAACCCTAATTCTTGTAGCTTGATAATTTGTTTCATCACACTTGTACTTTTAGTATGTGTAGGATCATGCTTATCCTCATCAAGCCTTAGCATATAAAAATATGCTATCAAATAATCCAATGGCCCGTATCCAGCTTTATCTATTATCTGATTAAATCTTTGCAGTATACTAATATCCTTATTTGAAGCACATTTTAGTGTACTTAAATATTCTAAAAACTCATATTTTTTATATTGACAAGCATAATGGGCGATGGTTTTACCCTGCTGATTTGGCGCAAGAAGAATCTCGATCATATCTTCTTTGCTATAAATCTTTGAATCAGCTTGCAAAATTTTGTTTAATTCATTTATATAAATATCAGGATTACTATAGCTAGATGAAGTTATTTGCTCAACCAGTAAATACAATTCATCGCGCAATGCTTTTGTGCTAAAACCTAGCCCACTTACTGGCGCACTAAGATCGCGAAATGTAGCAAAATCATATTCACACCTATTTCCATCTGGTAAAGTTTGGCTATATATCTCTGGATCATTATAAAAGCTCAAACCAATCTTCTGTAAATCTTCAATAGCTATCATTCGAGTAGGATTATAGTCGATTCTACGCAACTCTTGTATCGCATAGTCCAATGGGGCATAACCATTCTCATCTATTTGCACATTTAATTTGCTTAATAAAGAAACTCCCTCTTTATCATTGCAAGTGGATAATAATTTAATAAAATCATCTTGAAAATTTGCTCCACA
>CANGHM010000102.1 GCA_947453775.1 Rickettsiales bacterium
ATTCATAGCTATACAGACTTTCAAGCAAATATAGAAACGATTATTCGAGCATTTAAAGAAAGCCCAAATCTAGATACAGCCAAAGGACTAGACATAACCATCAAATTAGATGCTACGATAAATCGTTACGCAAAGCTAGAAAATTGCGCAAAGAAAATCGAAATATGCGCACTGTTGAAAAATTTAGAGCTAGCAATATCAGAATTAAGAGATCTAAACAAGCCCGATCAGACCAAATCAGACCATATCAAGCCCAACAAAGCATGGCAAACATGCACAGAAATATGCCAAAAGGCATGCTCAAATATTACAAAGGATTATACATATCAAGAAGCTAATTTAGACTTTGTTGTTGAATTATTAGCAACAAACCCACGCTTGAATGACACCCGAGGATTCAATATAGCCAAAATATTGAAAAATATGATCAATGAAATGCGGAATAACTCTACGCGCAAAGAAATACCAAAAATAATCCAAAAGTTAGAAGATTTTACATCCAAAATAAATACATTAAAAGCTAGCCCTACCTACAACCACCAAACGTTTCAAGAATTCGCAGAAATATACACAAACGGCTGCGCTAACCAGATAAGATTTCTAGAAGAAGAGTATGAAAATGCTATAAATGATGAGCGCAAGGTAAATCTACAACAAAATTTAAATAAGCTAGCTAAATTATTGCAGGAAAATAAATATACAGACATACAGCAAACAGAAGAGGTAAAAACCATATTGCACTCAGTACTAAATAACGAGATTAAAAACATGGATTTTTATCAAAAACTAGACTTACAAACAGCATTAAGAGATTCATGCTACCGCTTAATGCAATTAGTATCTTCAGGCACCAATAACGAAAATCATCTAAAGCAAGAATACCAAGATCTGTTAAATTGCCAAGAAATTCTAGAAGCTGACCTCATGCAGAATCTTGGCTCAAACACCTAGTAGAACTAAAAATTTAAGGCTACAACAACTCACCCCCCCCAATGAGTTATTAATGTCACGTAATAAGAAAAATCTCATCAGTCCCAAATCAAAAATTTTGCCAACTTGACAATTATCAGGATTTGTAGTAATTATTTATTAGTAAGTCAAACCTTAGGTTTATTTATTGGGAATAGAATTTTTGAATATTATACATGATAAAAAAAGTATTGCAATTTTCTCAATTTAATTTTATGCCAGTTGCGGTATATTGCAAAGATTTAGATGGAAATTACCTCAGCTGCAATAAATATATGCTCAACATCTTGGGATTAAAAGATGAAAAACAAATAATAGGCAAAAAAGATTATGAGTTAATATGGCACAAAGCATCGGATAAGTTAAGGTATGGCGATCAACAAGCAATGAGCAAACAAAAAAGCTTATATTCATTAGACGAAGTCATTGTTTCAGACACTACCATAATGAATATACTTAGCTTTAAAGCACCGCTATTAGACGATGATCAAAAAATGATAGGCATAGTTGGCATATCGCTAGATTTACAAAAAGCAAATATATTAGATTTTAACTCTCAAGTCCTTGAAGATCTAATTTTGAAAACTAAAATAACAGAACTACGTAAATTAAATCATGACATTAAAGGCCCACTAAGTTCGGTTGTAGGCATGCTGGAAATTTTACAAACCCTGCTAGCAACCTCACCCCAGATACAAAGCGCAGCAGATATTGTTTCACAAGCCGCAATCTCACTTACTGAATTTATTGAAACATTAACCACCGAATGCACCAAAGATAAGAAGGCTCAAAATCCATCTATAATTAATATTAAAGACCTATTAAATGATGTATATAATATCGCACGCCCCATGGCTTATGCAAAAGATCTGGTCTTAGAATATATTCCCGATAACAATGAAAGCAACATCAGCTCCATGAATAAAGATAAATTGTTTAAGATCTTAATGGAGTTAACAAACAATGCCTTAAAACATACAAAAGAAGGAAAAGTAACGCTTGGTTATAAAAATATCTTTGATAAAAATTTTATCGAACTAGAAATATCCGATACTGGCCAAGGCATACCAGAAGATCAGATTCAAAGATTACTCAATCCCTTAAATATTTTAGATGAAAATGCCCTGATCAATGGCTCAGGCTTTGGTCTAAGCTTTGTTGGCTCCATGATTAAAACATTAGGTATAGACGTAGAAGTGCACAATAAGATGTACAATCAGGGCTCTACGGTATTATTAAAAATTGGTAAATCTTGCACTTAACAATGCTCAATACTGCTAAAAAAGCCCTTGTTATAGACGATTGTCAACTGACTGCAAAAATGCTTGGAATGCTCTTAAAGCATCAATCATACCAAGTATGTTATGCATATGATGGCACATCCAGCCTGGATATATTAAAAAAATCAGAAGATTATTCTTTAATTTTGATGGATTTAGGATTGCCAGATATTCACGGCATTGAATTAGTCAAAAAATTCAGAGAGCTAGAATTTCTTAAATCGACTAAAATAATTGCTATCACAGGCAGATCCGATGAAACAGAGGAATACTACCTGAGGGCCGGCTTTGATATATTTCTTATCAAGCCATGCGACCTAAAGCAATTAGCAAAATTATTTTAGCTAGCAAAATCAGATCAATCAGGATCGCCCGGTAAACTTAAACAATATCCAAGAGATCTAATAGTTTGAATTACTGGAATATTAGAGATCTTTTTCAAAGCAGTGCGCAGTCTGTTCATATGCACATCAACTGTTCTAAGATCGATTTCTGAATTATCGGTACCCCAAACATAATCAATAATTTGCTGACGTGAAAAAATCGACTTAGGAGCCTCTATCAATAGTTGTAGTATTTTAAACTCTGTAGGACCCAAATGCATATGCCTTTCTTGCCTAAAAGCCTTAAAACTGCCTAAATCAATCATCACATCCTTATAGCGCAATATACGGTCTTGCAAGATTGGCTGAGCTTTGCGAAAAAGAGATTTGATATCTGTGATTAAATCATTATGAGTAAATGGTCTGCGTATCTTTGCAATTAAACCATTATCTATTGGATCATAAGAATATTTATCGTAGTCTTCAAGCAATAAAACTATAGGTATATTGGCATAATCCTGATGAGCTCTAATTTTATTAACAAAGTCCATAACCAGATTATTAGTATTAGAAGGCCCATTTGAAGCTGGCGATAAATCCAACATATCTGACATACGTGAGCTTATCACAGCTAGATGAGGTTTGTGCAAATGCAAGTTTCTTAAGGCCATCTCGGGCTCAGAAATTCTAATTACATTAAACCAATACCTTTCA
>CANGHM010000103.1 GCA_947453775.1 Rickettsiales bacterium
AACGGTGCACTCAACACTCTGCTCAGATAACAAATGCTCGTAAGGATCTTGCGCTAGTTGCTTAATGCTTAAGCGCACTTGCTCCCTGTCGGCATCGATCATTAAGATCTTGCACTGAATTTCCTGATCTTTCGAATAGCTTTTCAATGCATCGCTAGGAGAGGCCTCCCAGGATATGTCTGAAGGATGAACTATACCATCTATTTCGCTACCTAATGCAACAAATATTCCGCTATCGTTAACATTGCGAATAGTGGTGGTAATGATGTCTCCTACTTTATTATTTTGTGCAAAAATAAGCCAAGGATTTTCTCTACAACGCTTGATACTTAGAGAAATTTTATGTTTTTCAATATCAATCTCGCGCACTATAAATTCAACCTCCTGACCAACTTTTAACACTTTCAATGGATTTTGTAAATTTTTAGACCAGCTTACCTCAGTAATATGCACTAGACCCTCAATACCATCTTTCAATGGTATGAAAGCACCATAATCGGTAACATTACTTATTTTTCCAGTCATAATTTTGCCAACTTGAAATTCGTTAGCAATATTTTGCCACGGACTATCAGTAAGTTGTTTCATACCAACGTGTAGTCTTAAAGCTTCTTTATCGAATTTAATTACTTTAACTTTTAATTTTTGTCCTATTTCTAGCACTTCTAGTGGATGATGAATTTTCTTCCAAGATATATCTGTAATATGTAATAGTGCATCAATACTACCTAAATCCACAAAAGCACCGTAGTCAGTAATATTTTTAACCACACCTTCTAATATAGTCTCTCCTTCTGTAATGTTATTGAGGAAGTCTTTTTTCGCCTCGCTTCTTTGTTCATCTAGGACAGCTTTTCTTGAAACAACTATATTGCCAAGCTTAGCGTCCATTTTTAGAATCTTAAAGACTTGCGGAATGCCAATTAAAGACTCAGCCATGCTTGTATCAATAGGCCTTAAACCCACCAAGCTGCCAGGCAAGAAAGCCCAGACACCTGCTAAATCGACCACAAACCCTCCTTTAATAACATAACAGATGGTACCTTTAATAAACTTATTTTCCTTAAAGCTAACTTCTATTTCTTGCCAAGCTTTCTCGCGTATTGCTTTGGCTCTGCTTAAAGTAGTTTTGCCGTTAGTGCCCTCAAGTTTATCGATATAAATCTCTACTTCATCACCAATTACAGGATCTGCTTTGTTAGTTTCTAATCTAAACTCACTTAAAGGAATCCGCCCTTCGCTTTTTAATCCAACATCCACAACTACCACATCGTTTATCACATTAACAACATAGCCCTTTACAACAGTACCTTCACTAATTAAGCTTTCAGGTGAGTTCAATAAAGTATCAAAAGCATCAATAGAAGACTGATCTAGCCCAGACTCTTCAATATAGAATGGAGTGAATTTTCTTTTTTTATTTGGTAGGAAAGAAGATGAAGACATAAAAGTTTAGAATAAAAACGCGCTTTAAGTAGTTTTTGGTACTAATAAAGTTTTGTATGGTTATAAAATACCTAAATTATAGGATACATCTAAATTATACATCAAAAATAGCTTATATTGCAACAATAAGCTCAGCTAGCCATAAAATATTTGAATAACGGGGAGTGTGAGTGGGGCTTAAGTGGGGCGAATGACCGGGATCGAACCGGCGACCCTCAGGACCACAACCTGATGCTCTAACCGACTGAGCTACATTCGCCATAACATACCTTTGAATTATCGCATCTTATAATTTATTAGTCAATATGCTAAGAAAATAATTCGACTCCAAATTCATTAACACGATAATATCAACCAAAGAATCAAGATATTTTTATTTGACATCTTCAAATTAATTACAAGCCCCCAATACAATGAATGCAAGTTATAAAAAATTTTCACTACAGTTAATTGATTTGAGGGTTGCAACTTCGTAGCCGTTGCTTTAGCCTGTGCGGAATAGTGCTAAAAGCATTGCTTCTACTATCAAACTTTAACTTAATTAACTATAAATGAGCTCTAAGATGAAGCTAGCAACATCAGTTTTTTTGCTGCCTCAATGCCCACTTCTCGCCCATCAGCAATATCACAAATTGCCTGATGTGTATAAATATTGGCCCCATCTAAGGTAGCTAGCATAAAACTAACATGGACTTTATTGTCAACCAATTTAGCTAATGCGGCTAAAGGAGTGCGACAATCTGCCTGCAAAGTCTCTAAAAAACTGCGCTCAGCTGCTAGTAATTTCCAGGTAGGGCTATGATTAATTAATTTACATAGCTCTAGCATTGGGTTATCGTCCTTTCTAATTTCCAAAGCAATTACTCCTTGAGCCACCGCAGGCAGCATGTCTTTTTCTGGAATCATATGACAGTATGTATAATCAATAATATTTAAACGCTCCAAACCAGAAGCAGCAAGCACAATTGCATCGTAATCTTTATTTAAGAATTTCTCTATACGCAAAGTAATATTACCTCTGCAATTAACGATATTTAGATCAGGGCGGTGTTTGAGTAAAATGCTCTTGCGCCTGACTGAAGATGTCCCCACAGTAGCATTAAGTGGTAGCTGGGCGATAGTCTTGGCGTTGAAGCAAAGTAGCATGTCGTTAGCAGATTTGCGCTCCAAGACCGCTGCTATAAGCAAATCATCAGGTATTTGGCCAGGAACGTCTTTAAAAGAATGCACTGCGATATCAATTTGTTTGGCAATTAGCGCTTCTTCTATTTCCTTAAGAAATAGCGCTTTGCCGCCAATGTCATAAAGATTTTTATCCTTAATCTTATCCCCAGAAGTTAAGATGGTAATAATTTGGCATTGATGACCCAAATTTTCAAGCAAATGGGCAACTTCTTGGGCTTGTGCTATCGCAAGTTTACTTTGACGTGTGCCGAGTTTAATGAGCATAAAACAAGAACAATAACTAACTAGGAATAAACATATCTGGACGATCGAGCCAATTTTTCACGCTTACAAATAAAAACAAATGCACCTTAATGCCTAGATACATTTGGATATATTGACGTGAAGCTTGACCAATTTTTTTTATTCTTGCGCCCTTTTCCCCCAGAACAATTTTTTTATGACTTTCTTTGCTAACAATAATGACCTGTTTAATTATATACTCCTTATTGCCTTTTTCTTCCATACTTTCAGTATGTACTGTTAAGTTATATGGCAGCTCTTGTTCCAATTGCAAGAAAAGCTGCTCACGAGTGATCTCGGCAGTTAGAAATTTAAGCGGTAAATTACTCACTATC
>CANGHM010000104.1 GCA_947453775.1 Rickettsiales bacterium
AGCAAGTTGAGGCAATTCATTTAAGAGATAAAGATTATGTTCAGCCTCATCCCAAACCTGTATTCCTATACTAATTTTAGGAGGCAGCGATGCTAAATAGTTAGCAATTATTTGATTAGCATTAACTGGAACTCCTTCGCCCGAATCTTTTTTAGGTAAAGTAATGCCTGAAGTCTGTCCTCTTCCTTTTGTTGTTGATTCTAAAGCTAACCTTCCTTTTACAGCTTGGCGTCCAAAACACAAATCCCCGCAGGTAAACCAGAATGCCCTGTATACCTTATATCTCTAGGTTTATAAGGTTGTTTTTAGGTTCTTTTGTAACTGTGCAATTATATCCTCAATATTTATTGTACTTTTTACTTGTAGGAATACATATTTGCCGATAAAGTTTATGTGTTCCCATCTTACTGGTGATATGCTGTTTAAATAGTTTATTCCTTCTATGTTTCCTTGTGCAATGCACTCTGCAAGTAGTTTATCTAGTATAATTGCGTTGTATAATATTATAGAGTTTGCTACTAATCTAGAGCATTGATTCCATACCTCATTCTCTAAAATTGTCTGTCCTCTGAACTTTCCACTATGCACTTTTGCTATAGCTCTACGTAGCTGGTGGTAAGACTCAACCCTGTTTAAAGCTTTACGAATTTGACTACGCATTATTTCATCATCGATGAAATCCAATAAATAGATGCTTTTTAGTATTGAATCATATTCCCAAAGAGCTGTTTTAATCCTGCTGTATCTCTTATGAGACGACAATTTACTTATGATTGTAGCTTGCGTTGATTCTTGGGTAGCAAGTGATACAAAGATTCTTTGAATATTTTCCCATTCCTCTGTGATAAGTTTTCTATTGGCGAGTTTAGTAGGTTTGATAAAGAAGTCTTTGTACAGGGTCAAAGACTTCATACTCCTAAGACTTTTGACTTGTTCTTCTGGATCAGAAAAATTTGGCATAAATAATTTGCTTATGGAATCTAGTACTGCAAAATTAACTCTGTTAATTGAATGCATGTCTCCTGATACAGCGTCTGGATCAACGTCAGAAGTATTATTATATATAATGTCGTAGGTATAATGGCTCTCATGTTCATTGGCGCCAATAATCTTGCAATTGATAGGTACATGGTTGAGTACCATACTAAATGGGACAATACCTTTTTTTAAGCCAAAATATTTTGGAGAGTATCTTGCTTGTATGGTATCTAATCTTGTTTCAAACTTTTGACCATCTACCGCGGCCAGTAACTTATCTGGTAAAATGTTCCACGAGTTAAAAACTTTCAGACTTGCTATTTTGTTACTGATAACATCGTTAGCTTCTCGTAAATTCTCTAGGCTCAAAAAGTTTTTTTCTATATTACTCAGAGTGCTATAGCTTATATCACAGCTTTGCGACAGAAGGTAAGTACCAAAGCTAAACCCGTTGGCTACAATGCATGCAATGATTCCTTCGTAATCAGCTTTTTGCTTAGAGTAACGCGGTTTGATATGATCAAAAGCTTCACAGAAGTTGGTTTGTTCATTGATAAAATATAGTAATTCGCTGATATTGATATTTGGCACTCCAGCAAAGAAATTGTCATCTTTCTCCTCTATAGTAGGATTGATTAAATGCCATTTGTTGTATGTTTTCCCATCCTTATCAACTTTGTCATCTTTAGTCTTGCTCTCTTTTATTTTAATGTGACTGTTTTCTTTACTGGCAATTTTTCTATTCACTTCTAGAATTTTTGTATGAAGTTTTACCTCTAACTCATCAAGTCTTTGTTCTATGTCTACAGCAATGTTAGGGTAGTTCAGTTTTTGTATGAGTTCGTCTTTATTTTGCCAGACCTTATCAGAGACAAGGTCTGCACTCAGGCTTTTGTACTTGGTACTTTCGTTACAAAAAATATTTCCTTTATCAATTTCTTTCGCAATAGATTGATATAGATAAAACTCATATTTATCAGGATGATAAGCATTTTTTGAAATATGTAGATACTTTCTGATATTTTTTGGGATAAATTTATCAGGAAATTTATCTGTAGCCACTTTGCTCAAGGGCATGTCTTTATCAAACACATCCTTCAAGAATGATATTGCTTGCGTTAAATCATCATCCTTTTTAAGGCTACAAAACTCTATCGATCTGAATAGCATACGGAGATTGCCTTTGATACGTTTAGCCTTATTAACATAGAATTCCCATTTAGCAGACTCAAAATCAAAAGATTGTCCTGCAATATAGTCAGCGGTTGGTAGATATTGAGTTTTAGGAAGAATATTGTACGCAGATTTCCAAAAATCTGTATGGTCTATTTGCTCTGCATCTTCTCCCATAAATCTTAATAAGCTGCTTACTTTTGGTAAATTATTGTTATAATGGATCGTATGGAGTACGAGTTGCTGATTGGCATACACATTGGCTTCTTGAATGAAGTTGTTGTTATAATAGATAAAACTGGTAATTAAATTATTGATGATTTCTTTGTATCGCTGATTAATGTAGCATAGCAAGCATAGTTTTCTAAAAGGCTTACTAAGTTTCTCTAATCTGTAAATATTGTACTCCGTTGCAATACCAGCGTAGTACCTAATACATTTAGGTGATATTTCAAGTTTATCTATTAGCTGTTTGGATAGTTTATAATATTCTGAATATGTATGAGACTTAGCACATTCTGCTTTGAGCTCTAAATATTTAAAATTCTTTGGTTCTATCTTGAGTGTTGATAAATTTATTGTAGAACCTGACCTGGTCATGCCTGACAAGAAAGTATTAAATGCTGGAAGGTTATTACTCGTAAGTATATTGTCTATACGTTTAAATTCGATGCTGATTGCTAGACTGATGATGTCCTGTAATATGGTATAACTCGGTAATACAATTTGCCTTATCTGAATCTGAGATAACAGCTCTCTGAAAATATCTAGATGATTTGCATGAATACGCACTAAAAGCAAAGCTTGTTCCACAAGCTCTTTGCGCGCTTTTTCGTTAAAATCTCGAAAATTTAGTAAAGCAAGAATCTTCTTATTAGTTTCCTCTTTTTTTGCCTTCAGCAATATACTTTTGTGTTTATTTTGGATAGTAAAATACTGAGTCAATACATAATCTAAGTCTTGTTGGACATCTTCGTAATTAAAAGAAAATAACCGACCTTTGGCTTTAAAATAGCCA
>CANGHM010000105.1 GCA_947453775.1 Rickettsiales bacterium
GATTTTGCAAGAAAATTTTTGATTGTTTCAACCTCTGGCAACTCTGGCATATTTATTAGCTTAGAACTGTTATTTTAAGTTTTTTTAACACCCTTTTTTCTGCCTCCAGCACTTCGACTAAAATATTATCTTCGATGTGCATGGCGCTACCTACTGCTGGCATTTGTCCTGATTTTGCCATGACTATGCCTCCTATTGTATCGCAATCTTCATGATAATTTTTTAAGTTAATGTGCAATAATTCCTCTACTTTTTCGATTCTTAGTCTTGCATTGCTAATTAAAATATTGGGGCTAGCTAGATGATATTCTTTTTTGCTGGTTTTATTTTCATCGTGTTCATCGTTAATTTCTCCCACTAAAGCTTCCATTACATCTTCGTTGGTTACTATCCCTTCTGTTCCGCCATATTCATCTGCCACAACGGCTAAATGTTTTCTTTCTTGTTGCATCATGGAAAGCAGGTGTGTAAGTTTGGTTGAAGCGACCGCTATGATAGGCTGACGCACGATATCTGCAATGTTGAATTTTTTTTGCAATAGCAGATATTTATATAAATCTTTGATATGTATGAATCCAACGATGTTGTCTAAATTTTCTTTATATACTAAAAGCCGAGTGTGTGAGCTAGCAAGTAGAGCTTCATTGATTACCTCGATAGTGGCATTATCTTGCACGGCGAATATATCGGATCTTGGAATCATTACATCTTCGGCGGTTTTGTCGATAAATTTGATGCTATTTGATAGAATTGTTTTCGCTTCGCTATCCATTGTTTGATTATCTGCTAAAGCGTGCTGGATGCTGCTTGTTTGGTTATTTGGGCTAACGAAGCGCTTTATAGTTTTATAAATATTGTATATAAATGCTATGATTTTCGAGCCCAAACTGGGGCCTTCGGAATTAGAAGAGTTGCTCATAATGTAACTATATTTTGTTGTAAATTAGAAAGAATAATTTGCTCTAGTGGTTCCATTACCTGTGCATCTTGCTGGGTTTCGTGGTCAAAGCCCAGTAGGTGTAAAATGCCGTGTACAATAAGATGGGTGTAGTGTTGCCTAAAGCTAATGTGGTAGTTTTGAGCTTCTTGGGCTATTATCTGATACCCTAACGCTAATGTGCCAAGATAAATATTTCCATTAGATTGAAAGCTAGCGCGTTCAATAAAATCGTGTATTTTATCCGGATCAATTTTAAACTCAGCAAACGACAAAACGTTAGTTGGTTTATCTTTGGATCTGTAGTTTGCATTGAGCTTTTTCATGTGCGTGTTGCTAGTTAATAACACGCAAATATTGATTTTATCAAAATCTTGAGTAAATTTGCTGATAATTAACTTTAAACATTGGTGAGCAATCTGACTCAGATCCATTGAAAGTTCTGACCATTTATTGCATTTGATTATCAAATCCACTTGAGGGCTCATTTTAGGGTAATGATATTATTTTTATTGCTCTGATGGTGTTGATGCTAGCGCAAGACCCACAGTGCTATAGCCGCAATCAACGTAATGAATCTCGCCGGTAACTCCACTAGATAAATTGCTAACTAAGTATAAAGCCGCGCCTGCAACATCTTGTGCAGAGGTATTGCGGCGCAATGGCGCTACGCTTTGATGAGTTTTAAGCATTTGTCTAAAATCCCCTATGGCACTTGCTGCAAGGGTTTTAATTGGTCCGGCTGAAATAGCATTGACCCTTATGTTGCTTGCCCCAAGATCGTTGCTCAAATATCTTACACTAGACTCTAAAGCGGCCTTTGCAAGCCCCATTGTGTTATAATTTGGCATAGCTTTGACCGCCCCGTAGTAGCTAAGAGTGCAAATACTCCCGCCTTTGGGCATTAATTTTTCTGCCCTTTTGGCAAGGCTTACTAGTGAATAGCAGGAAATATGCATGGTGTTTAGGAAGTTCTCTAAAGAGGTGTCGATAAAACGCCCCTTTAGCTCGTTTTTATCGGAAAAGCCAACCGCGTGTATCACGAAATCCAGCTCTTGCCAATTTTTCTCTATAAGCTTGAAGGTATTGTCCATCGATTCTTCATCTTGCACATCGCAATGGCACATCAGAGCATCCCCAAGCTCTTGAGCAATCGGCTCAACGCGCTTTTGTGTTGCTGGTCCTTGATAGGTAAGCATTAGCTTTGCGCCATTTTCGTGCAACACTTTAGCTATCGCATAAGCAATTGAGCTGGTATTGGCGATGCCTACAATAAGTCCTTTTTTATTTTCTAATAACATAGCTAAAATCTCTTTTGAAATTTTTATTTTTTAATCTAGTAATACAACTTTGTCATCTTTAGATGAGGAGTCCGCACTCGGGTCATTTTTCTCAAGTAGTGAGCGTTGAATATAGGTATTGATTGTTACTCCTAGCTCTGAAAGTTTACCTCTGAAAAAGTGATCGGCTCCATTGATCACATGATATTTAATATTAGTATTGCGATTTTTACACGTTTTATCCACAAACTCTGCCACCGCGCTTTCCGAAACTACGCTATCTAAATTGCCTTGCACGATAAGTCCTGGGGCAGGGCAGGGTGATAAAAATGAAAAATCGTATTTATTCACCGGGGGCGTGGCAAGAACAAAGCGCATAATTTCTGGTCTGCGCATAGCAAGCTCCATTGCTATCCATGCGCCAAAGGAAAAGCCCGCAACCCAGTATTGACCATCTTGGTGGCGATCTTCCAGCCAATCTAACGCCGAAGCCGCATCAATCAACTCGCCAACCCCACCATCGAAGGTACCTTGCGATTTCCCCACACCACGAAAGTTAATTCTTAATACCGAAAAATCGTTGCTTACAAATTGTTTGTACATTTCATATACAACCTTATTGTTCATGCTGCCTTCGTGCAAAGGATTGGGGTGCAGGATTAATGCTATAGGTCTATTTCTATTTGGAGATGCGTTGTAATCTCCCTGTATTCTACCAGCCGTACTATTGAAAAATACTTCTGCCATACTATTTTGTGTTTTTTTACTTATTAACTATCTAATAGTACTATAAATTCCACCTAAAAACAAAAGAGCTTTAGTAATTAGGCGGATTTTGATTATTTGGGTGGTTTTTTGCAGTTAGTAGAATGAAGTAGTCGAATTGAGCAGAGCGATTACTCGCTCCTAGTCATTACTCCTAGTCATTAC
>CANGHM010000106.1 GCA_947453775.1 Rickettsiales bacterium
CTAAATTGAGATAAAGATCGCGGCCAGACTGACTGGGTTGCAAGTGTAATGGCCGTATAATTTTACCATAAGCATCAACCTCAACATGCTTAACTCCAAAAGCCCCCCCCAGCTCTTTATCGTAGTATTTTTCAATACCAGTTTTACCAACGTGGAAATTTTTTAATTTTTTAATATCAACGCTTTGCAAATCGGACTGGACAGGCGCAGAAACATAACCAATCGGATGAGAAATAGATTCATTGCCTTGATATAAACGCACAAAATAATGCTCTATTCTAACATTTTGTAAATCAAAAATATTTGACTCTATTTTAACTATCTCTTCCCACGAAAGATTTTCAACAACATTGGCTACAAGAGGATTTCCCAATGTATTTTTTTTAATTACCTCCTGCTGAATATCGTCAATATTTAAAATCTTAAACAATGAAAGCAAAGAGATTTGAGATTGCTTGGCCAGAGGTCTTGTAATTACCAACTTAAACCTACGCTCATTTGAGACCACCTTGCGAGCATTGCAATCAAAAATCTCCCCACGAATAGGCGGAACTAAAATCGTTGCTACGCTGTTTTTATTAGACAAAAGCAGATATTGCTGATGTTTTAAAATCTGTAAATAACCCAACCTAAGCAATAAAAAACTCAGCAAACCGCCTTTAAGCGATGTCAAAAGAAATTGCCGTCGCGTTATCATCGTGCTGCGAAAAAGACTATTATGCGACATAGATAGCTGCTAAGTAATTAATCTAGTTACTATTATAGCATTTTGCTTAAGCCATGCATTGTTTTATTCCAACTAAAAGGCCTCCAGATTAAATCAAATACCACCATATAAGATGCTACAGTATGCAGTATGAAATAAAAAGGAAACAAAAATACCAGTACCAAATATTTTAAATTACTTTTATTGATTGAGCGAGTAGCTATCAACGCAGCTGAAAAAATCAAATACAGCAGACTTAATATTGCATTAATGCCCAAAAATTCTTTAATAAATATACCATTTTGACCAATTAAGCAAAAATGTATTGGTATTAAAAAATTTAATGAAGAAAACCCTACAAATATATCTATTACTAACATCTGCTTAATAGACAAGTTAAATTTTCTACGGTTATAGCAAAAAACTATATAGCTTTGAATAAAACCCTTAATCCATCTACTTCTTTGCCTAAGCCATGCGGGGATTGTAAGAATCGCCTCCTCCAGAGTATATGACTCAAGTATAACGCTTTGATAGCCATTCAGACATATGCGAATACCAAGGTCCAGATCCTCTGTAACATTAAAAGGATCCCATAAGCCAATTTTCTTGAGCTCTTGGACTTTAAAATGACAACTCGTGCCACCTAATGGTAAAAACTGACCAAACTGATTAAGACCAGGCAAAAGATAATTAAACCACAAAGCATATTCTATACTTTGCAGCCCAGTGAGTAGATTTTCGTTTATATTATAAAAATTGAGCTTCGCTTGAACGCATATACACCTAGGACCTGAAATACTAAATAAGTTTAATGCATTACGCAGCTGCTTTGGATCGGGGCTATCTTCAGCATCAAAAATGACCACATACTGACCCAAAATATACTGCATTGCATAATTTAGCGCCTTAGGCTTTGTTCGCGGCCCACCACTTGGTACCCTAATTACCTGAAAGTGCTTAGGCAAATGACATAACGCCAAGACCTTGCTGGTTAAAAGATCATCTTCTTCAAGAATTAGCTTAACATCTAACTTATCTAGGGGGTAATCTATTTTTTCAATCGCCTGAACAATTGACTGCATTTTGGCAGCTTCCATATATAAAGGGATCATGATGGTATACATAGGTAATTCAATGTCTGGATGCCCTTGAATGACAAAAGTCCTTGAAGGATAGTATTGCTTGATAAGACTTTTGCAAATCAGGACAATTTTCAAGAGACATTGCATGATAGATATCAAACTCAAGCAGATAATTAATAAATCCAAAGCACCATAAGCTAAATAAACTAAAATTACCAAAAAACATAACATGTGTTTATCAAAACTATAACTTCCGGCAGTCAAATCTATATCCAAAGTCTTCAAGCCATATACCGCTTTGGCTAGACTTATTAATGAATTGGTATTTTTAGGTGAGATATCGCTGCGCATATAATTATCTTTAAGTTCATTATAGCATTTTTATTTAACGCATAAATATTGAGCGTATCGATATTATTTAAAATATTTATCCTTATTTAGCATTGCCTAAAAAATTGTGCATTAGGACTTGCATAGATTTGCTTTTTATCGTATTATCATCTAGATATATACTAAGTTAGGGCGATTAGCTCAGTGGCAGAGCATCTCGTTTACACCGAGGGGGTCGGCAGTTCAACCCTGTCATCGCCCACCAGCTTTGCATTCAAAATTACTATAATTTTACCCCCCACTTTCCTTACATCATTAAAAAATTGGAAAAATACATAATTTTCTTATCCAAAATAAATTAGATGCGCTTAGTGCCAGAGCTTTTAAGTCCATTTTGCCACTGGCGGAAGGGACATAAAAATCGCCTCTATGTTACCTTCAGTCATGAGGCCAAATTTTGTACCTCGGTCATAGAGCAAGTTGAATTCCACATATTTGCCACGCTTGATAAGCTGCTCCTCCTTTTGCTCCGCGTCCCATTTTGCATGAATTTTCTTATTCACTATTTTGCTATATTGCGCTAAAAAAGCCTCTCCTAGGTCTTGAATAAAAGCAAAATCATTATCAAAATTGCCAGTATTAATGTAATCAAAAAAAATCCCACCCACACCACGCGCCTCATCTCTATGCTTTAAGAAAAAATATTCATCGCATTGTTGTTTAAATTGGCTATAGTAGTTTTGATTATGTTTATCACATACTGCTTTAAGCCCATCGTGAAAAAAAATTGTTTCGGCATCTTCGGGGTACGTAGGAGTTAAATCAGCCCCACCACCAAACCAAGATTTGCTAGTTTGGATATAGCGCGTATTAAAGTGCGCCGCAGGAATAAGAGGCGAGTGCATATGAGCAACAAAAGATATTCCGGTAGCAAAAAATTGACCACTACCTTCAGCTCCTTTAACCTCTTTCCTAA
>CANGHM010000107.1 GCA_947453775.1 Rickettsiales bacterium
AAATAAACCTAATACTGAAAATAACATTAGCCATAATGCAAAAATTTTTGCCTCACCTTTGGCCAAAAGAATAGCAACTCAGCAAGGTATAGAGCTAAAAAATATATTAGGTAGCGGACCTAATGGTAGAATAGTAAAAAACGACGTTTTATCTTATGTACCAGATGCTTCTGCACCTAGACCTCTGGAGCATGAAAATTCTTTAGCAGGCAATTATACCCTGCAAGAGATAAGTAATATGCGCCGAGTTATCGCTAAGCGACTAGTTGAATCGAAAAATAATATCCCTCATTTTTATCTTAGCTCTTATGCTAATATTGATAATTTGATTTTTTTACGCAAACAAATAAACCAGGATAGCAATAAAAAAGTTTCAATCAATGATTTTATTATTAAGGCAGTAGCTCTGGCTCTTGGCGAGATGCCCGAAATTAATAGTAGCTGGAGCGAGCAAGGCATTAAAAGATATCTTAATGTTGATGTATCTGTGGCAGTATCGATTAAAGATGGTCTGGTAACACCTATTATTCCTAAAGCAGATAGCAAAAGCTTATTTGCAATATCCGATGAAATAAAATCCCTAGCGCATAAAGCTAAAGATGGCAAGTTGCGACCTGAAGAATTTCAAGGAGGTGGATTTACGATATCTAATCTTGGGATGTTTGGTGTAACTAATTTTTGCGCCATCATTAATCCACCACAAAGTGCAATTCTAGCGATTGGAACAACAGAAAAAAAACCTGTAATAATCGAGGATAAAATTGTAATTGCCAATATTATGGAGTTTACCCTTTCCTGCGATCATCGGGTGATTGATGGCGTGCTTGGTGCCCAATTTTTGCAAAAATTTAAAGATTATATGCAAAACCCTATAAAAATGTTGATATAAACCTTATGACAAAAACTCAAACAGATCAATTCGACTTAGCTGTAATAGGAGGCGGTCCAGGGGGATATGTAGCGGCAATCAGAGCATCTCAGCTTGGCATGCAAGTTGTGCTAATTGAAAAGCAACATTTGGGCGGAATTTGCCTAAATTGGGGTTGCATACCGACTAAAGCTTTGCTTAAATCTGCCCAAGTAGCAAAGTATGTAAAAAATGCTGCTAAATATGGCATTAATACCGGAGCATTTGAGCTAGATATTAAAAAAATGGTTGAGCGATCAAGATCGGTTGCAGATGGCTTACAAGGTGGCGTACGGGGGTTGCTTAAAAAAAATAAAGTGCAAGTTATTGAAGGAGTCGCTAAGCTTCTTGGAGGAGGCATGATTACTATTTTAGATAAGGTTATAGCTGCTAAAAATATTATTATTGCCACCGGGGCAAGGCCACGCATCATTAAAGGCCTTGAGCCGGACGGGGATAAAATCCTTACCTACAAAGAGGCAATGATGCAACAGACTATTCCTGAAAGTATAGCCATTGTTGGCGCAGGAGCTATTGGAGTGGAGTTTGCATCGTTTTATAATGCGCTCGGCTCTGAGGTATTATTAGTTGAAATGCAAGAAAGAATTTTGGGCGGAGAAGATAAAGAAATCAGCGATTTTGCCGCTAAAGCTTTTATAAAAGATGGTATCGCTATACACACGAAATCTGTATTGAAAATTTTAAACAAACAAACTAAAGTATTAATTGAAATATCTTGCGATGGTAAAAGCTCACAGCACCAGGTTGACAAAGTTATAGTTGCCACCGGTGTACAAGGAAATGTAGAAGACTTAGGCCTTGAAAACACCAAGGTTAAGGTCCAAAACAATCAAATTATTGTCAATGAATATCTCATGACCGACGAGGAAGGAATTTATGCAATTGGCGATGTTATTTCACCGCCTTGGCTTGCTCATAAAGCTAGCCATGAGGGAGTAATGTGCGCAGAAAAAATTGCTGGCCTGAGAGTTTCCCCAATACTGCGAGAAAATATTCCAGCATGCGTATACTCTAGCCCGCAAATTGCAAGTGTTGGGATAACCGAGGAAAAAGCTTTGCAATTAGGCAAAGAGCTCAAAATAGGCAGATTTCCATTTCTAGCTAACGGCAAGGCTCTTGCCATAGGTGAGTCAAGCGGTTTAGTAAAAACTATTTTCGATGCTAAAACAGGTGAGCTTCTTGGCGCGCATCTAGTTGGCTGCGATGTTACTGAGCTTATTGCTGCTTTAGTGGTAGCAAAAACTGCCGAGCTAACCGAGCATGAAATTCTACACACCATATTTGCACACCCCACACTTTCCGAAATGCTTCATGAATCTGTGTTAAATGCCTTTGGTAGATCTATCCACTTTTAATCTCCGATAACAAAATTTTATTTTTTGCTGGTAAGTTAATTAAATAAGCCTGATTACTTGCCGCTAATCTTAAAAAATTAAACCCCTGATCCTTATTTATTAAGTACCTTATCTGACATACAATTTTTTTAAATCAATAGATAATCATATTTTTATTTGCAATTATTAACATCAAAGGTTAGCATTAATTTAAATCTCAAGTTCTATATTTACTCTTAATTTAACCTTAAATATAAAAGCATAATATGAAAAATTTATCACCTGAGCTTATTAAACAAATTGTATCCATCAAGCAAGAAGATCTGTCAGAAGAGGTTAATCAAAGATTACTCGAATCATTTTTTACCGAGAATGCATTGATATCAGTAGGTAAAGTAGTAAAAAATAATAATAACACACAAAACGTAAATGATATAATACGACTTTTAAACTCATCAGAGCTTAATGTTTATGATATTAAAGCTTTAAGAGATTTTATTTTTATTCATTTTGACCATGGTAAATCCTTAGATCAAATCAAAAAATCAATTCTTCTGGATGCTTTGATAAATCACGATCCCCATTCATTAATTACAGGAAAGCTATATGATTTAGTCGATCAGGATATACTTAATCAAGTATACAATATTAACAAAGAAAGTGGTGTTTTTTACTTAAGGCAATTGATTCAAAATTTACAACATACCGCAAAAGATGGTAATAAATTTGAATCCAAAGATATTGATATGCTTTTTGGCATCATTAATCTTGCAATAAAGATTGATGAGGCAGATATATTAACAAACATTATTAATTTAGCAAAAAATTA
>CANGHM010000108.1 GCA_947453775.1 Rickettsiales bacterium
AAAACATAAACACAAAATGGAGCTTAAATCCTTACAAATACAAAAATGGGCAGATATAGCAGGAAAAATTTGCTTTATAACGCTTTGTAGCATACTTGGTTATGTGATGCTACAACTTGTAAATATAAATTTATTCTATGGTTTGATTTTAATCTTTTCAAGCTTTTTAGGATTTTTCTATATATTGTATCTTGCTCAAAAATCAAATAATCACTCAAAGCGCAGCGCCACAGACACTCAAAACCCCGAGCACAAAAGCCAATTTGAACAATCTGGTCGAATCAATAACTTTGGCAATCGCAAGCAAATGCATAAAAAAAATTCTAAATAATTCCTCAAAACCCTCTTAATGGGGGTCGCTAATTCATATATAACTAACCATGTGACTAGCCAACAAGACTTATAGTTTTGAAGTTAGGCACCTATAAGCTTTGATGTAATTTTTAAAGTTTTTTTTAGGGTTTTTTATATGATGACTTTTTCTAGCGGAAGCTTTCTCTTCAAGTCGATTGGCACAAACCATCTGCAGTTAAGTGGATATGCTAGCGTATTTGGTAATCTTGATCATCAAGGTGATATAATATGCCATGGCGCATTTGCCCAGTCTGTAAGCAAGCACACAAGCGGCCAGTTTAGTATTAAATTTTTGTGGCAACACGATCATAAAAAGCCCATTGGGGTAATTAATACGATCTACGAAGATCAAAAAGGTCTATTTGTGCAAGCTCAAATTAATGGATCAGTAAATGCCGGACAAGAAGCAATAGAGCTAATTAAGCAAAAAGCAATCGATAGCTTCAGTATTGGTTTTAACGTGAGCAAATCCAACTTAAACCAAAAAGGCGAACGCCAAATTACCGAGTGCCAATTATGGGAAATTAGCGTAGTTACATTTCCAGCTAATTGCCAAGCCAAAATGAGTGGATACAAAAGCGACAGTATAAAACTGGCAAATATCATTACCAACAAAGCAAAAACAATTTTTATTTTATAAGTTTATTTATGTCAGAACACAGCAATCAGGAAAAAATTATTTTAGACACCGTAACTACCATGTCAAACAATTGGGATAATTTTAAATCAGAGTATCAAAATATGCGCACGCAAGTAAAGCAAATTCAAACATGCCTAGCAAGACCAGCTCAAGAAAGCTTAAATACATACGCCAATCAACAACACATTGCTAATTATTTGCGCAAAGGAGAAATAAGCATGGAAATTAAAGAGCAGTATTTTACCAGCTCAAGTGGCGAATCAGGCCTTATGCTACCGGAGATATCTGCCAAAATCCTATCTGAACTGCATACCACCTCGCCTATGCGCCGCCTTGCTTCAGTAGAAACAGTATCGGGTAACGAGCTAGATATTTTTGTTGAAGATGGTAAATTCAATGTAGGATGGGCTTTGGAGCAAGCTGATCGTGAAAAAACCGATGTACCAACCTTGCAGCGCAAAAAAATTATGGTACACGAATTATATGCCCAGCCAATGGCCACGCAAAGACTAGTCGACGATTCAGTAATCGACATTGAGCGCTGGATAGTAGAGCGCTTAGTCGATAGCTTTGCTGAAATAGAAAACGAGGTGTTTATTAACGGAAATGGAGAAAATAAACCAAGGGGTATTTTATGCGACGAAAAAGTTGAAGTAATTGAATCGCAAGAAGATGAGTTATCGGTATATGATATCATCGCCCTAATGAATAAAATACAAGACTCTTACTTTACTAATGCTGCTTTTTTAATGAACAGGGCAACTTTATCTTATATTCAGACCTTACAAGATGAAAATGGACGTTTTATTTGGCAACCATCATATGTAGACTCTAAACCAGAGACCCTCTTTGGCATTCCACTGTATTGCACAAGCCATATGCCCACAATGAGCAGCGGGAAAAAAATCATAGCACTGGCGGATTTCAAGAGCGCCTACAAAATAGTCGACAGGCAAAATATCTTCATTATGCGCGATCATTACACCCACAAGCCGTTTGTAAAATTTTATTCTACCAAAAGAGTGGGCGCAGACGTGGTCAATCCCAAAGCTATCAAATTGCTAAAATTAAAATAGTCTATGAAGATACTTTCTGTAGAAAATGATATCGGTATTGGCATAGATCAGCTAAAACATCGGCTAAAAATTGAGCATGAAGAAGAAGATCAGTTATTGCAAAGCTATATCGATACCAGCATTCAAATAGCTGAGCATTTTACCAATCTTGCCATCAGGATAAAACGCATAGAGTATAAGGCGCGCCCAGTAATGGGCAAAATTATGCTACCTATGCTGCCAGCAATGGAGCTTGAAAAAATCACCCTTGAGCACTTGGGCGATGAAAATAACGATCAACCTTTAGATGATGTTACTAATCAAGCAAAGTTAAATATTGAGCAAGGCTATATTCATATCAAGCATAATGCCTATTGCCAGGTAATATATAAGTGCGGTTTTGCCAAAGACAATATTCCCTATTCATTGCAGCACGGCATTTTGCTGCATGCATGCTTAATGTACGAAAATCTATTAAGCGATAGTCAAGAGCTTGAGAAGGTTTTCAGCTTTTATCGTTTTTTTAGAAGAATAAATATATGAAAAATAAAATATCAGCTAGAAAATTAAAACACAAAATTACATTTTTAACCCAGAACCAAGAGCAAGCAAATGATTGGACTATAAAGTTTGGGGTGTTTTCTTGCGCATCGTACATTAAGCCTAACATTTCTCAGCTGTTTGACGATGCTCAGTTTGGCAATCTAATTAACCATACATACATGCTCTTTGCATGCCGATACCATAGCGACATAGATAAAAGCATGCGTATAGAATTTCAAGGAAATTTTTTCGCAATACGCAAAATCACCAACCTAGATCAAAAAGCCCAATATATAGAAATTATTGCAATACAGGTAGCCTAAAAATGCTTAATCAATTGATAGACCATTTCCTGCAAGATATTCAAAACTCTTTAATTCAAAATCAGATTATTGCAAATTATTTTCAAGGCGCATATCTTAGCCTGCAAGTGCACCACCTATATCCATTTTTGCTCATTAAT
>CANGHM010000109.1 GCA_947453775.1 Rickettsiales bacterium
ACAGCCCAAATCCACAGCGCGCAAGCTATAATAAACACTATCATCATTAAAGGCGCCACACTAATTGCTGTTGCCGCTGGAAAGATCGTAAATAAAATTGATTGAATCAGTCCACTAGAGGACTTGCCTATTTTAGAGCTAATTACATCTACAGCAGCTTTACCTTTTGTTTTTAGCTCATTATCCAGTGGTATGTAGAGCATCTCTCTTGAGGTATCCCAAATCGAGTATTTAGTGCCTTTTACGATGATATTTTGTATTGCCCCGATACTTACTGCTAAAATTAGTGGCGAGGTAAGCATAATTTTATCCTGTATACAAATCATTTGATCTTCAAAAACAATCAAAGTAAAAAATATTATGCCTGTAGTCATAATAATTACAGGGGTAATAACAGCTGCTACAAACCAATTTTGATATTTGAAGATGCTATTACCAACTAAAGTCATCAACATTATTGCCACACCTGTCCAGGTCATATATAAAGCATTAAATTCAGCATATCTCCCTACATCAACATATAGCTCTTTAATTTTTGCTTTCCACACACTTTCCACCAAATTCATTGTTAATCCAAATGATGCTGAGCATATTAAAAGTAGCCATAAGTATTTAGACGAGGAGATATATTTAAAGCTGTCTATTAAACCAAGTTTAGTTTTGCCATTTGTTAATTTAGAATTATCGGGATTGATATTATTGTGTTTTATGATCAATTTCACAAATAATATCGATAGTAGAGAAAATATCGCCAAGCAACAGATTGATATTTGTACTAATACTATTTTAGCACTGTCATTAAAATATTGATGTACAAAAGATTTCTCCGATGCAACGTTCATCATCATTAAGCCTGCAACAATAACTGCAGAATTGCCAAATAAGGAAAATCTGATATAGAATTTTTTTGCTTGTTCGGTAGAGGTAGTCTGGTTAGCTAATTGCCAAAAGAGTAAAACGTAGAAAATATTTGGCCAAAGTTCGGCTAAGACGTAAAATACCACATAGCTCCAATGCTCCCAAAGCTTAATATACCATTTTAGATGGGGATAGATTAAACATAGGTTTTCCATTCTTGATGATTCTAGGTGCCAAAAGCTGATGTTAGGATATATGACCCAGGCAAATAAGATAAAAAATCCTAGAAAAAATAGTATCAGATAGCTAAAAATTTGTAAAAACGTAAATTTATTCACTAGTTTGGCATATATAATTACAAAAATTGCCGCCACTGGTGTTACGCAGTACACTTTGGCAAAGTTGGTAATTTCAGCACTTACTTCGCCAATCAAGATACTATCTTTTAATATTCTAAGCACTGTCTGATTAAATAATATGCAAAACATTAATGCAGACATGTAAAAAAATTGACGATATGCATTATAAGGTATCGACCAAAAGCCGTTTTGATCGTTTTTCAAGTCTATTTTTGAAAAAGCCATATTATTGAGCCATAAAATTAAGCTATTGCTCTTGGTAACTGTGCATAAATGCATCACATTGAAAGTGACTATATTATGAAAAAAAACATAGACTATGTCAAGGATTGTGAAAAATAATATGCATTTTAAAATTTATTTATGGTATTTCTAAAATTATATGCCTAATTCTCTAGATTGCACTCATCTAAATTACCCTTTAAAAGATGAGCGCTGCCATTATCATTGAATAAAAGGATATGAGTGGCAAATGAATTAATAAAATTTCTATTATGACTAACAAAAATCACAGATCCTTCAAAGTCACTCAATCCTTGGCTTAAAATATTGGTGCTAAGAATATCAAGGTGATTGGTAGGCTCGTCCAGTAATAATAAATTTGCATCTTGCATCATTAAACAAGCAAGGCTCAGGCGGCTTTTTTCACCCCCTGAAAGTACAGAGGTATTTTTATAAATATCATTGCCTTTGAATAAAAATGCTCCTAACACACCTCTTGCTTTATTTTCAGAAATACTATTTGGATCGACCTTAATAAGGTTTTCTATTACCGATAAATTTAAATTTAAATCGTCCACTTGATTTTGTGCATAGTATGCAGTCTTCACGTTGTGACCCATTTGAATTTTGCCTGCTAGGCTAGGGGTTTTATTAATTAAGGTTTTAAGGAATGTGGATTTGCCCAAACCATTTGCGCCAACTACAGCAATTTTTTGCCCGCGGGTAATAATCAGATTAATGTTTTTCACCAAAGCTTTGTTGTATCCTATCGCGCAGCTTTCTAATATCACTACATCTTTGCCGCTTTTAGTTTTCAAAGGTATTTGTACATTAATTTGAGCATCTTGGCCGCTAACTTCTACATCATTTAATTGATCTTGCAGCCGCGAGATCATTTTCATGCGGCTTTGTGCTTGAGTAGCTTTGCTTGCTTTGGCGCCAAATCGATCTATAAATTTTTGTGTGTTGTCAATTTTGCTGCTAATATTTTTGATTTGTGCTACGCTAGCTGCTTGGCGCATTTCGTATTGTTGTAAAAAATTATCATAATTGCCCATATATTGGGTTAAATTGCCATCTTTCAGATGTAAGATAATATTTGGCATATTCCTTAGCAATGACTCATCGTGCGAGACGAAAAGTATTGTTCCAGGGAAGGTTTTAAGGTATTTTTCCAGCCAGATAATAGTTGGTAGGTCTAAATGGTTTGTTGGTTCATCTAGTATTAATAGATCAGGTGATTTAAGCAATAATTTTGCTAGCTCTAAGCGCATACGCCAACCTCCTGATAAAATTTTTGGATCCTCTAGCAGCTGATGCTCCTTAAATCCTATACCAAGAAGTATTTTTGTTGCATTGTGCTCAAAAGTGTAACCATTCATGTTGCGAAATGCCAGCTCAGTACTTTCGAACTGCTCATATATTTGATCAGTATAGCTAGTGGTAAGCAAATCGCTGAGTCGATTAAAATCAGATCTTAAGGAGTAGAGTTGTTCATGACCCGACATACCCTCTTCTAGAATAGTTGCTTGTGGATTGCTAGATGGATCTTGGGGTAGATATCCTATTTGATATTCTTTAGCCTTA